>NZ_LSKH01000215.1:0-232 GCF_001557395.1 Sphingomonas sp. CCH5-D11
CAGCTGCTGGGGGCGCGCGACCTGCCGTTCCCGCGCCTGTCCGCCTTTGGCTATTGGAGCTTCCTCCTGGGCGGCGTCTTCGTGCTCGGCTCGATCTTCTTCGATGTCGCGCCCGATGGCGGCTGGTTCATGTATCCCCCGTTCACCACCCGCACCGACCTGTCGGGGCTGGGCGCGGATATCTGGATGCTCGGCCTGTCCTTTATCGAGGTGTCCTCGGTGGCAGCGGCGG
>NZ_LSKH01000216.1:0-716 GCF_001557395.1 Sphingomonas sp. CCH5-D11
CATAAAACGACAACGCCGCCCCACTGGGCGGCGTTGTCGTTTGTAGTCCACGCCATTAGGTCCGACACCTCCGCCACCACTTCAAACCGCGCGACCCTGCGCGCCGGCGGCGTTAAACGTCACGACCTCGATTTAGCATGCGTAGATGCGCGGGCGCTGAACATCGGATTGTGGCCACATCGCGAGTTCACCCTTGATCGGTGGCCAAGAAGAATTCCACCGGGACTACAAGTTCGATGGTATCTCCTTTCACTTCCTCCGGCGGTCGGGGAAGCGGTTGCGCTCGTTTCGGCAAGTTCACCGCCTCTGCGTCGAGCGAGCGGACGCGTGACGATCGCTCCAACCGAACAGAGAGAACCTTGCCCTCGCGGTTCATAACGAACCGGATGAACGGGACGCCTTCCTGGCGGCGGAGACTCGCCTCACGCGGGTAACGCCTGACCTTTTGCAACGCGGCCAGCACCCGGCCCTGCCAGGTGGGCGCGGCATTGGACGGCGTCGTCGCTGGGGGCAGGGGCTTTGCCTCGGGCGCGGCCGTTTCCTTCACCGGCGGCGCGGGGATGGGTGCGGGGACGGACGGCGCATCGACGACCGCGACGGGACGCGCCGTCGGCATCGTTACGGTAAGCGGCGCGCCCACGGCTGGTTCGATACGCGGACGCTGCTGTTCTTTCTCGATTTGCTCGGGGCCGGGCTTTACCTCGCGCACCGGCTCG
>NZ_LSKH01000217.1:0-16773 GCF_001557395.1 Sphingomonas sp. CCH5-D11
GCTCGTCGGCGATCGCGCATCGGCCGTTTTGCTCGGGCTGCGGTACGCCGCTTGGCTTCGCATTTCTCCAGGATGCGGAGAACGTCGACGTGACGATCGGCAGCTTCGACGATCCCCAACGGTTCAAACCGAAACATCATTACGCAGTCGAAAGTATGCATGAAGCGTGGCTCGATACGGGGGACTTGCCACGCACGCGTAGCGAAGAGAATGAGAATGTCGTGAAACGCTGGATGGACGCTTGTGGCAAAACACCCGATTGAGACGCATCACTTCGCCAGTTTCGATGGCACCAAGCTGGCCTGGCATGAGATGGGGGCTGGCCGCCCAATTGTCCTGATCCACGGCTATTTCTCAGACGCGAATACCAACTGGATCCGCTACGGTCATGCCGACGCGATCGCCGCCAAGGGCTATCGCGTCATCATGCCGGACCTTCGCGCGCATGGCGACAGCGACAAGCCTCATGGGTCGGCCGCTTATCCGCCTGACGCGCTGGCGCAGGATGGTCATGCGCTGATCGCGCACCTGGGCCTCACCGATTATGATCTGGGCGGCTATTCTCTTGGAGCCCGCACGACCGGCCGGATGCTTGCAACCGGCGCGACGCCAGGTCGCGTCGTCTTTTCCGGCATGGGGTTGGAGGGCATCATTCATGCGGAGCGCCGGCAGGATCATTTTCGCCACATCCTCACCAATCTCGGCAAGCACGAGCGAGGAAGCCCGGCCTGGCTCGCGGAGGCATTCCTCAAGACGACTGGTGGTGATCCGGTAGCGCTGCTGGGCATTCTCGATACGTTCGTATCGACCCCGCGCGAGGCGGTAGCGGCGTTCGAGTGGCCGGCCGTTGTGGTGAATGGCCGAGAAGACGACGACAATGGGTCCGCGGCGGCGCTGGCCGATCTGCTCCCGCACGGCCGGTTGGTGGAGGTGCCGGGCAATCACATGAGTTCGGTGACAAAACCGGAGCTTGGCCAAGCTATCGCAGAGTTCCTGGCGGGTTGACCGTGCTGCGCCCGGCGCGCAGTTTCACACCATAACGACACATCAGGACACAGCATGAATCGTCAGATCGTATCGCTCGCCGCCCTCGCGGCGACGCTTGTCGCCGTTCCCGTGGCGGCCCAGCAGGCGACCTCGCCCGCAGTCACGCCTGCTCAGGCAGATGCCTTTGTCGCGGCGGCAGAAAAGAAGCTTGCGGATGCCAGCGTGGATGGCGCGCGGATCGCCTGGGTGAACGCGACCTATATCACCGACGATACCGACGCGCTCGCCGCCAAGGCCGGTGGCGAATATACCGAGCTTCAGGTGAAGCTCGCGACGCAAGCCGCCAAATATCGCGCGCTGCCCGGCCTGTCGGCGGACACCCGCCGCAAGCTCGATCTTCTGGTCGGCGGGATCACCCTGCCGGCGCCCACCCGCGCAGGGGCGGCGGAGGAGCTGTCCACGCTCTTCACCAAGATGGGCTCCAGCTACGGCAAGGGCCGCGGAACGCTGAACGGCCAGCCGATCAACGGCTCGGACATCGAGGCGGCGATGGGCGATGAGCGTGATCCCGCCAAGCTGAAGGAAATGTGGGTCAGCTGGCACGACAATGTCGGCGCGCCGATGCGCCAGGATTATGTCGCCGCGACCAAGCTGACCAACGAGGGCGCGGTTGGGTTGGGCTTCAAGGACGCAGGCGCGCTGTGGCGGTCCGGCTATGACATGAAGCCTGACGAATTCGCCGCGCTCACCGATAAGCTCTGGGGTGAGGTGGAGCCGCTGTACCAGGCGCTGCACACCTATGTTCGCTGGAAGCTCAATGAGAAGTACGGCGACGCCGTGCAGCCCAAGACCGGCCCGATCCGCGCCGACCTGCTCGGCAACATGTGGGCACAGGAATGGGGCAACATCTATGACGTCGTGGCGCCGGCCGGTGCGGGCGACCTAGGCTATGACATCGGCGATCTGCTCAAGGCGAAGCAGTATGATCCGGTGAAGATGGTGAAGACCGGTGAGGGTTTCTATTCCTCGCTCGGCTTTGCGCCTCTGCCCGAGACGTTCTGGAAGCGGTCGCAGATCGTGAAGCCGCAGGATCGCGAGGTGATCTGTCACGCCAGTGCCTGGGACGTCGACAATGTCGACGACCTGCGCATCAAGATGTGCACCAAGGTGAATTCAGATGACTTCGTCACCATCCACCACGAGCTCGGCCACAATTACTATCAGCGCGCCTACAATCAGCAGCCGTTCCTGTACAAGAACGGTGCGAATGACGGCTTCCACGAGGCGATCGGCGACTTCGTCGCACTGTCGATCACGCCGGACTATCTGGTGAAGATCAACCTGCTCGATCAGGCGAAGGTGCCGGCGGCGGACAAGGATGTCGGTCTGCTGCTGCGCCAGGCGATGGACAAGGTGGCGTTCCTGCCTTTCGGGCTGATGGTGGACAAATACCGCTGGCAGCTGTTCTCGGGCGAGATCCCCGCTGGCCAGATGCAGGCGGGCTGGGACAAGCTGCGCCTACAGTACCAGGGCATCGTTCCCCCGGTCGCACGTGACGAAACCAAGTTCGATGCCGGCGCCAAGTATCACGTTGCGGCGGGCGTGCCGTACACGCGCTACTTCCTGGCGCGCATTCTCCAGTTCCAGTTCTACGAGGCGGCGTGCAAGCAGGCTGGCTGGAAGGGGCCGCTCCACCGTTGTTCCTTCTACGGCGACAAGGACGTGGGCGCGAAGCTCGATGCGATGCTGAAGATGGGTCAGTCCAAGCCCTGGCCGGACGCGCTTCAGGCCTTCACGGGCACGCGCGACATGTCGGGCAAGGCGATGGTCGCCTATTTCGCCCCGCTGAAGAAGTGGCTCGATCAGCAGAACAAGGGAAAGCCGAGCGGCTGGTAATAGCCAGAAACAATGAACACCGCTTCATGCGACATGAAGCGGTGTTCACGTTATCGATGCGGCAAGCGCTTTAGGCGTCGCTATTCGGGTATGACGTTCTCGTCTGCGATGCCGGCTTCGAAGGATTTCGATGCATCCTCGCCGTCAGGCATGTGCGCCTTCTTCGCCTCATCATCGGGCGAGCTGCTCGTGCCTGCCGGCTTTTCGTCTTTCGCGGAGGCGGGTTGATCGTCCGCCTGCTTCTTCGGCGTCGAGCCGCGTAGCGACAGCAATGCGGCCGTCGCCGCGGCACCAACAGCGGCGAGCCCGCCTGCAATGGCGGCCTTGCTCTTCCAGACGGGTGGCTTGTCCGTCTCGGCGCTCGACTGTGCCTTCGGCTTCGCGGGCCGCTTGGGCGGCGGCGTCGCGCGTTTGGTCGAGCGCGGCTTCGGCGGGGCCGGTGACTTTCTGGCCGGCGTAGGCTTTGCGGCGCTTTCACTCGCTTCCGCCGCAGGCTTCCGGCGCGGCTTGGCAGCCGGCTTGTCTGCGGCCGACTTCGCCGTGGAGCTCTTGCGCGGAGCCCGCCGGGCGGGCGGCTTGGGCGCAGCGGCAGGCGGCGTTTCTTCGTTGTCGGCCAAGGTCAGCTCCCCATACTGCATGAATGGGGAGCGTAACGCAGCGACCCGATGAAACGTTTCCTCACCGCAACGTCGTTTAGCGGAACGGCGGCTCGTTGAAGGCGCGCAGCTTGCGGCTGTGCAGCTTCTGCCCCTCGCGGCGCAGTTCTTCGCAGGTCTCGATCCCGATCCGCATATGTTCGGAAATCGCCCGCTCGTAGAAGCGGTTGGCTTGGCCCGGCAATTTGAGCTCGCCGTGCAACGGCTTGTCGGACACGCACAGCAGGGTTCCGTATGGAACGCGGAAGCGGAAGCCCTGCGCCGCGATTGTTGCCGATTCCATGTCGATCCCGACTGCGCGGCTGAGCGAGAAACGTAGCGCCGACCGGCTGTAGCGAAGCTCCCAGTTGCGATCGTCCGTCGTGACGATCGTGCCGGTGCGCAGGCGCCGCTTCAGTTCCTCGCCGGATTGACCGGAGACGGTTTCGGCGGCTCGTGCCAGCGCCTGCTGCACCTCCGCGATGGCGGGGACAGGGATCTCGGGCGGCAGCATATCATCCAGCACATGGTCGTCGCGAAGATAGGCGTGCGCCAGGACATAGTCCCCGATGCGCTGCGACGGCCGCAGCCCGCCGCAGTGGCCGATCATCATCCAGGCATCCGGCCGGGTCACGGCCAGGTGATCGGTGATCGTCTTCGCGTTGGACGGGCCGACGCCGATGTTGACCAGGGTGATGCCGGCGCGATCCGGCGCCATGAGGTGGTAGGCCGGCATCTGGAGCCGCCGCCATGCCGTGTCATCCAGCATCGCGGGATCATCCCCGGGACGGAACATCACGCCGCCGGGGCCGGCCAGTGCGGTGAAGCGGCTGTCGCCATCTACCTGCGCCGTGGCCCAGCGGACGAATTCGTCGACGTAGCGGTGATAGTTGGTGAACAGCACATACCGCTGGACATGCTCCGGCGCCGTGCCGGTATAGTGCCGCAAGCGGGCGAGGCTGAAATCGGTGCGAAGCCCGTCAAAGAGGGCGAGCGGGCGTGTTCCGTCGATCGACGCCCACAATCCATCGGCAATCTCGTCACCGATATGGGCAAGTTCGGTTGCCGGGAAATGCCGGGCGAGTTCGGCCGCGGAGACTTCGTCCAGGCTGAGCGCGTGGCCCGCATCAAGCACGTAGGGGAAGGGGATCTCCGTTGCGCCCGGAACCGCTTCGACCGAAACCTCATAATCCTCGATCAGCAGGGTAAGCTGCTCGATTAGGTATTCGGCGAACAAGCCGGGCTTTGTTACGGAAATGCGGTATTCGCCGGGCGTGACCAGCCGGCCGAACGAGCGCAGCGGGGCAGGGCGATCGATGCCACCCAGGAACCTCAGACGAATTTCCGGATAAGCGAACGAGCCGTCACGGCGGGATTCGGGCGAGGGCGCCACACCCTTGGTCAGGTAAAGGTTCAGTGCGGCTTGTAAGCGGGCAACAGCGTCGGTGTAGAGCCGGTCTAGTTCGGCAACGATCTCTTGTGCAGTCATCGCGGATTGTTACGCCGCGGCGGTGACACTGGCAAGACGCCGCTCCGCTGCGTGCGCGGAGCGGCCCTGGTTCATCAGTGTTTGGTTTTGCCCTTGCCGGTTTCCGGCTGGCTGCGCCGGCTGGCGGCGTAAGCGGCACCGCCCACGGCGGCAGCGACACCGGCGATGATGCCCGCTGTCGCATAGGGATGCTCCTTGGCAGCATCCACGGTCGCGGTGGTAGCGGAGTTCATCCGCGCCTGAGCGTCACCGGCAGCGTTACGCGCGCGCTCCGCCAAGGTGGCTGAGTCCTTCTGGCCCGCATCGGTGTGGGTTGCGTTGGTCATGCCATTCCTCCTTCGAAGATAGCCGACCAACGCGTGCCTTGATCAGAGGTTGCCGAGAAGGTGATCGGCCGAGCTGACCTTGAACTCGCCCGGCGCCTCGACATGGAGTTGCTCCACCACGCCGTCGTTGACGATCATGGCATAGCGCTGGCTGCGCTTGCCCATGCCGAACTTCGACCCATCCATGGACAGGCCGAGCGCTTCGGCGAAGTCTCCGTTGCCGTCGGCGAGCATGGTTACGTCGGATGCGCCGGCCGACTTCGACCATGCGCCAAGCACGAACGGATCATTCACGGACGTGCAGGCAATCTCGTCGATCCCCTTCGCCTTCAGCTCGCCGGCCTTTTCGACGAAGCCGGGCAGGTGCTTCGCGGAGCAAGTCGGGGTGAAGGCGCCCGGAACCGCGAACAGGGCAATTCGTCGACCAGCGAAATAATCCTGCGCGTCAATCGCTTCAGGACCGTTTTCCGTCGCTTTCACAAGAGTAGTCCCGGGCAGCTTGTCCCCGACCTTGATCGTCATTCGAATTCTCCTGCAGCCGCTTGTTGCGGTTGGCCTCTCCTCGCAATGCCGTGGCTTCTTTTCAAGCGTGACGACCCGGCGTCGCTCGGCTTAGAGTAACTCTATGGAGACAGCGACCTTTCTCACCGGCCAGTTCCTCCTCGCCATGCCCGGGATCGGCGATCCGCGATTTCAGCAAGCGGTGATCGCCGTGTGCGCGCATGACACAAAGGGGGCGATCGGCATCGGAATCGGCGCTCAACTCGCCGGGCTCGGACTGCACGACGTGCTGGAGCAGGTGAGCATCGATCCCGGCGAGACGCCGAATGCGCCCATTCATTTCGGTGGTCCTGTCGAGACGCGCCGTGGCTTTGTTCTGCATTCGCGTGACTGGAGCGGCCAGGACACCATCGACGTGGCCGGCAAATGGGCGCTTTCCGGAACGCTCGACGCCTTGCGCGCGATCGCTTCGGGCAAGGGGCCGGGGCGCTGGCTGGTCGCCCTTGGCTACGCCGGATGGGGCGCAGGTCAGCTCGATGACGAGATGACGCGGCATGGCTGGCTGAACGTGAACGACGACGAGGGCATGTTGTTCGACACGGGCACGGCGGATCGATGGAGCCGCGGGTTCAGCGCCGCCGGCATCGACCCGAGGCTGCTCGGCAGTGAAAGCGGGCACGCCTGAACGATCTGTCTGCGCGAGACCTGCGCGGTGAGGACGGTCAACCCTGTGCGCCATGATAGACCGCGGGCATTTGCTGAGGCGTCAGACCCGTCTCGCTTTTGCGACCCATGAGGTAGAAGCCGCTTGCGGCATCGCTCGCATAGGCTGCTGGGATGAGCGGATCGAATGCCGCCAGCCAGAAGAACGACAGCTTGGCGACCTTCCCGGCAGCGACGGAGCGAAACAGCCCACGAACGAAATAGTCGATGGACCAGAGCATCTGCGTGCCGGCGCCGCCGCAAACGCCGGTGCGGATCGCCTCAAACCGGCGGAACAGCCAGCGATGCCCGCTCGCCGTGAAGCGGAGGAAGTCATAGGCACCTTCGTGCACATGCTGAAGGAACGGCGTTTCAGCATAAGCGATACCGCCTGGCCGCAGGACGCGCCATATCTCGTCCACGACGACCTGTGGTTCCAGCACATGTTCGAGAACGGCCTGAACCACCACGCCGTCGACGCTGGCGTCTGCCAAAGGGATCTGGTGCGCATCCGCGACGAGCTGTGCCAAGGGAGACGCATATACGTCCAGCGCTACCACGCGAATGGTGGGATGTTCGTAGAGCGGCGCCATTCCTTGTCCGATCGTGCCACCCCCGACGACAAGCACCACCGGACGGTCGTTGTCCCTCAGCAGCAGCCGGATGAATTCCTGAACGTTCTCGCTGGTGATTTTCTTTGGCGGCGAAAGGAGGCGCTTCACCTGCGAGCGCAGCCCATGGAAGCGCGGTCGGCGCACCTGGCTCTCCGCTTGGTTGGCGAGCAGGGCTTCCTGCGAGAAGATGGAGCGGCTGAAATCCACGAGTACCGGCGCGTGGCCGACGAAGCTGAACCTAGTGGACGTATCCGCTTCGTCCACCAGGCTTGTTTCGCAACGTGTCAGTGGCCCGCCCGTTACCGGCGAGCGCAACAGCGGCGCGATCTCTTCAAGGGAAACAAGCATGGAGCGATCGTACGCACCGCCGCACCATCCAGCGACAGTGCCTCTTGAGCTAAGGATGAAGGCATGGGGGTGGGATTGTTGCTGAACTGAGCACGCCAACCCCGCAGGGTGATTATGTCAGACCTGGGTACAAACGGGCTATGTCAATTCCTCCAACGGGTGAGGAGCGCAGCTACACAGACCGGCTTCGGCTGAGATATAAAGATATCTTTATATTTGTAATCAGGAGGGTCGGGCGTTATGTCTGGCGGTATGCCGGCCGGTGATAGGCCTTGGCCGGCGTCACTTTCCTGGAGACCCGTAGTGGCCACCGTTCTCGATCGTCCCACCACCACCGACTATGTCATCAAGGACATCGGCCTTGCCGATTTCGGCCGCGCCGAAATCAACATCGCCGAGACGGAGATGCCGGGCCTGATGGCGCTGCGCGAGGAATATGGCGCGTCCCAGCCGCTGAAGGGCGCGCGCATCACCGGCTCGCTGCACATGACGATCCAGACCGCCGTGCTGATCGAGACGCTGACCGCGCTGGGTGCCGACGTCCGCTGGGCGACCTGCAACATCTTCTCGACGCAGGACCATGCCGCGGCCGCGATCGCCGCAGCCGGCATCCCGGTGTTCGCGGTGAAGGGCGAGAGCCTGGCCGATTACTGGGACTATGTCGGCAGCATCTTCGATTGGGATGACGGCAACGGCCAGACCGCCAACATCATCCTCGACGATGGCGGCGACGCGACGATGTTCGCGCTCTGGGGCGCCAAGCTCGAAGCCGGCGCTTCCTTTGGCGAGCCGGAGAATGCTGAAGAGGTCGAGTTCCAGCGCGCGCTCAAGGCGTTCATCGCCAAGAAGCCGGGCTATCTCACCGAGACGGTCAAGAACCTGAAGGGCGTTTCGGAAGAGACCACCACCGGCGTCCACCGCTTGTACGAGATCGCCAAGAAGGGCGAGCTGCCGTTCCCCGCGATCAACGTCAATGACTCGGTGACCAAGTCGAAGTTCGATAATCTTTACGGCTGCAAGGAATCCCTGGTCGACGCGATCCGCCGTGCGACCGACGTGATGCTCGCCGGCAAGGTCGCCTGCGTCGCTGGCTTTGGCGATGTTGGAAAGGGCTCCGCGCAGTCGCTGCGTAATGGCGGCGCGCGCGTGCTCGTTACCGAGATCGACCCGATCTGCGCGCTGCAGGCGGCGATGGAAGGCTTCGAGGTTGTGACGATGGACGAGGCGGTGAAGCGCGCCGACATCTTCGTCACCGCGACCGGCAACGCTGATGTGATCACGGCCGATCACATGAAGGCGATGAAGCCGATGAGCATCGTTTGCAACATTGGCCACTTCGACAGTGAGATCCAGATCGCGGCACTCGACAATTACGAGTGGACCGAAGTGAAGCCGGGAACCGACCTGGTGAAGTTCCCGGACGGCAAGCAGATCATCGTTCTTGCCAAGGGCCGCCTGGTGAATCTGGGCTGCGCGACCGGACATCCGTCTTTCGTGATGAGCGCATCGTTCACCAACCAGACGCTGGCGCAGATCGAGCTGTGGACCAAGGGCGAGAACTACAAGAACGAAGTGTACGTTCTGCCCAAGCACCTCGACGAGAAGGTTGCGGCGCTGCACCTCGAGAAGCTGGGCGTGCAGCTGTCGAAGCTGACGGCTAAGCAGGCGGGCTACATCGGCGTGCCGGTCGAGGGGCCGTTCAAGCCGGATCACTATCGCTACTGATGCGCTGATCCACGGTGCAAACGGCGGTCGCTCGCGAGGGCGGCCGCCGTTTTCGTTTCGGATCCGTGTAACCTTGGTGCAACACGTCCCAAGGCAATGTAGTTAACGCTACGGAAAGCTTGCATCCAAGGCGCAGTACGAAGAGTTGAGCCCCCCAAAATCAAGAGCGCCGAAACGGGCGCCCCGATCAGTAAAAGGGCTTAGTCATGACTACGTTGCGCCGCACGCTACTGGCATCTTCTCTCCTGAGCGGCATGATCGCTCTTCCCGCTGCCGCGCAGGTCGAGCCGACCGTGCAGAGCCAGACCGCAGAGGTGCCGACCGCCGACAATGTCGCAACAGTGACCGATGATGCGAGCGGGGACGCCGACATCGTCGTCACCGGTTCGCGCATCGCCCGCCCCGAAGTGGATGCTCCCACCCCGGTGACGAGCTTCTCGGCCGCGACGCTTCAACAATCGGGCCGTGTGAACGTAACCGATTTCCTGGCGCAAAACCCCGCCCTGCTTGGTTCATCCACCAGCGGTACACAGTCGGGGTCGACCGGAGGGTTCGGCGCAACGGGCACCAACCTCCTGAACCTGCGCAATCTGGGAACGGATCGTACGCTGGTGCTGGTCGACGGTCGCCGCCACGTTGCGGGATTGCCCGGCTCGGCATCGGTGGACATCAACACCATCCCTGTCGACCTGATCGATCGAATCGACGTGACCACGGGCGGCGCATCGGCAGTGTACGGTGCGGATGGCGTGTCGGGCGTCGTCAACTTCGTCCTGAAGCGCAATTTCGAGGGGCTGCTCGCCCGTGCCCAGACCGGCATTTCGGACGAGGGCGATGCGGGCAACCGCTATATCTCGATCACCGCGGGCAAGAACTTCTCCGGTGGTCGCGGCAATGTGGCCCTGTCGTATGAGTTCCGGGAAGACGACCGGCTCAGCAGCTTCAGCCGCAGCCGCACCGGCGATCCGCAGCAGTTGTTCGGACTGGTTCGCGATCCGGGCGACATCCCGGACGATCCGAGCCGCTTCGACCGCGTGCTGACCAACAACCTGCGCTATGCCGACAGTTCGCGCGATGGCGCGGTGAACGTGCGCCAGGTACTGAACCCCGAAACCGGAGAACTCGAATTTACCGGGACGCCAGACTTCACGGGCAGCGGCCGGGTATATGATCGCGGCCGCCTCCTGCCGGGCACCGGCCTAACGCAGGGCGGCGACAGCACGCCACAGGCGGGCTATCAGGGCGATCTCCAGCCGCAGAACCGCATTCACAACATCAATCTGCTGACGAGCTTCGAAGTGTCACCGGCGCTGCGACTGTTCGCGCAGGGCAAATACACCAACACCAAGAGCTTCAGCGTCGCGCAGCCGAGTTTCGACTTCTTCACCTATCTCGCGCCGGACAATGCCTTTCTCCTGGATCGCTTCGGCGGCGCTGCACCGGCCGGCGCGCTGGTCTCGCGCGACAATTTCGATCTTGGCGTGCGGGGTGAATCGAACAAGCGTGAAACCTATCGTGCCGTCATCGGCGCGGACGGGCGGATCAGCGACCATGCCCGATATGAAATTTCCTATGTCTATGGGCGGACCGACAGCCGGTTCCTGAGCACCAACTATCGCATTGCGGACCGCTATTTCGCGGCGCTTGATGCGGTGCGCGATCCGACCAGCGGGCAGATCGTGTGTCGTTCGGATCTGGATCCCACCGCCAACATCGACCCGAACAACTTCGATGCGCCGGCAACCACCTTCACGCCGGGGGCAAGCAGCGGGTGTCAGCCGCTGAACATCCTGGGTGAAAATGTGGCGAGTGCCGCGGCCCTCAACTTCATCAATGCCGATCTGATCAACACCTATCGCGTGCAGCAGCATGTGGTATCGGGATCGATCTCGGGCGACTTCGGCCAGTTCTTTGAGCTGCCTGGCGGGCCGGTCGATTTCGCGATTGGCGGTGAATACCGCAAGGAAATCAGCTCCTTCGTGTCGGACCCGCTGTCACAGCAAGGTGCCCTGGCCGATTTGGCGCAGATCCTGCCGGAGCGCGGCAGCTTCGATGTCAAGGAAGCGTTCGGAGAACTGCGCGTTCCCGTGCTGCGCGACCTGCCGTTTGCCGACACGCTGGAATTCAATGCCGCCCTTCGCCTGTCCGATTATTCCACGGTGGGCAGCACCACGACCTGGCAGGTCAGCGGGATCTACGCTCCCGTGCGCGACGTGCGGTTCCGCGGCGGGTATTCGGAAGCGGTGCGCGCACCGAACGTGACGGAGCTGTTCGCGCCGCAGAACGGGGCCTTCTCCTTTATCGATGATCCGTGCGATCCGGAGAATCTGCCGGAGGGCACGCAATATCGCGTCGCCAATTGCCAGGCGGCGCTGACCGCGGCCGGCCTTTCGCCGGCCCAGATCTCCGCCTTCAACCCGGTGAACGACCCGCAGGCGACCGCCACATTGCCGGGCCGTTCCGGCGGCAACAACGCTCTGGGTGAGGAAACCGCGAAGACATGGACGGTCGGCGTCGTCGTCCAGCCGCACTTCGTGCCGGGGCTGCAGATCACCGCGGACTGGTTCAACATTAAGCTTAGGGATGCGATCAACACGCCCGAGGCGCAGCAGCTTGTCGACCTGTGCGTCGATCAGCCGACGCTCGACAACATCTATTGTGCCAACGTGACCCGCTCTTCCACCACGGGTTATGTGTCCGACTATTTCGTGCGTCCGCAGAATGTCGCCGAGTTCCGCACGCAGGGACTGGACGTGACGGCCAATTACCGGATCGACGCTGGTTCGGCCGGTGTGTTCAACCTCAAGCTGGTGGGCAATTACCTCGATCGTCTGGACTTTGTGCCGACGCCCGGTGCCGAGCGCGAGAACGAGTTGCTGCGTGCCAGCGTGACCCGGCTGGCGCCGAAATATAGCGGAACCTTTGACCTTACCTGGACCAAGGACGCGCTGACGCTGAACTATGGCCTGAACTATTTCAGCAAGCTTCGCCGGTACACGGAGGACGAGGTTGTCGCGAACCCGGACATCTCGGATCCGCAATACATCTTCTACCGCGAACGCTGGGAGCATGATGTTCAGGCGTCCATCGCCGCTGGCGACAGGTTCAACATCTACTTCGGCGTCAACAATCTGACCAACAAGGTCGGCGACGTAGCGAGCATTCGTTATCCCTATTCGCCTATAGGCCGGTACTTCTATGCCGGGGCGCGGCTGGCGCTCGACTCGATCTTCTGATCGGGTCGCCTGCTTGAATCGGAGGGGGGCTGGAACGCACATCCGTTCCAGCCCCCCTTTTTGCGTGTTCGACGAGTGAAGAGCGGCGATTAGCCTGCTGCCTGCTTCATCACCCGCTGGCCTTCCGCCTGGACCACCGCGTCCTTCACGGCGGCGAGATAGCCGGCAACGTCACCGGCGCTGGACGGCACGGCCTGTCGCAACGTGATGAAGCCGTGGATGTTGCCGATCGCCTCACGGAACGTGACCGGTACGCCCGCCAGGATCAACGCGGCGGCATAAGCGCGGCCCTGATCGCGGATCGGATCCAGGCTCGCCGTGATGACCACCGCCGGCGGGAGGCCGACCAGATTGCCGATCATCGGCGATCCCCGGAAATCGGTGAAGTCGGCCTGATAATGTTCCGCGAACCAGATCATCGTCTCGCGGGTGAGGAGGTAACCATCGGCGAAGTCGTTGAACGAGGGATATTCCTTGTTCATGTCGGCGGCCGGATACATTGGCGCCTGAACGATGACCGGCACGTCGGCGGCATTGTCCCGCAGGCTCATCGCCGTGGTGATCGTCAGCGTCCCGCCGGCGCTGTCGCCCGACAGGACCAACCCGGTGGCGGTCCGGCCCAGTTCCGACGGGCTGGAGGCGATCCAGCGTGCCGCCGCTTCGCAGTCCGCCGGGGCGGCTGGCCAGCGATGCTCCGGCGCGAGGCGATAATCTACCGAGACCACCGGCAGATCGAGCTGGCGCGACATTTCCGCGGTGAAGCTGGCATGGGTATCGATGTTGCCGATCACGAAGCCGCCGCCGTGGAAGAAGACCACCACCGGGCCCGGTTCCCGCGTGGCGCGTACGTCGAACAGGCGCGCCGGAATGTCACCGGCGGGCCCGGGGATGATGAGGTCCTTGATCGTTGCGAGCTCCCCGACCGGCGTATCAGCAACGTCCTTCATCGCGAGATACATCTGGCGCGCAGCCTCGGCGGTGCCTTCATGCGTCTTGGGGCCGGGCGTGCTGTTCAGAAAATCGAGGAAGCCGCGCACGTCGGGGCGCACATAGGGCCCATCGTTCGATGAAGCGGCGCCACCCTGCGTGTCGCGGATCAGCGTATCAGTCATTCCTCTCTCCTCAGGTTCGCTTTTGCTACCTATCTTGGCGCAGATGATCGCTGTCGTCCATCACCCCGATTACGTCGCGGAAGCGCCCGGCAGGAGCAGTTATCGCTGGGGCAAGAACGGCGCGATTCGTGATCTCCTGCGCGACGAGGGGACGGCGATTTGCTGGCACGAGCCGGATCTGGCGCTGCGCTCCTGGCTCGAGGCGGCGCATGATCCCGGCTATGTCGCGGAGGTGCTGGAGGCCCGCGTTCCACGGGACAAGGAACGGCGGATCGGCTTTCCTGTGACGGCGGTGGTGGCGCGGCGAGCGCAGGTGGTGCCTGGCGGCACATACCAGGCGGCGCGGCTTGCGATGGCCCATGGCTTTGCCGCGAACACGGCAGGGGGCAGCCATCACGCGCTGGCGGCGACGGGTGCTGGCTATTGCGTGTTCAACGATCTGGCGATCGCAGCACTGCAACTCGCACGCGAAGGCCGCCGCGTCCTGATTGTCGATGTGGACGTGCATCAGGGCGATGGCACGGCCGCGCTGACCGCCGGCCACCCAGCCATCGCAACCTATTCGATTCACGCGGAAAAGAACTTCCCGGCACGAAAGGCGAGGTCCACCGTGGATGTGCCTTTGCCCGACGGCGTGGATGACGCGGGCTATCTGGATGCGCTGCGATCGACATTGCCGCCGCTGCTTCAGGAGTTCGCGCCCGATTTGATCCTTTATCAGGGCGGGGTCGATCCGTTCAGCGGCGACCGGCTGGGGCGCCTCTCGCTGACGGAGGACGGACTGGGTAAACGTGACCTGCTGGTCGCGAACATGGCGCTTGAGCGCGGGCTGCCGATGGCGAGCACGGTGGGGGGTGGGTATGGCGATGACGTGCTGGCCATCGCGCGGCGGCATGTTGATGTCATCCTGCGGCTGGGCCGGGCCTATGCCGAGCGATGGCAGGCAGGAACCCGGCTGACCCCAGCCGCGTAGAGCGGCGATGACCACCATCGTCTGGTTTCGCCAGGACCTCCGCCTCCACGACCACCCAGCGCTGCTATCGGCCGCTGCATCGGGCGCGATCATTCCCGTCTATGTGCTTGATAACGAAGGACCGGGTGAGTGGCGGATCGGCGGTGCGCAGCGCTGGTGGCTGCACCACAGCCTAGCCACGCTGGACGCATCGCTGCGGGAGAAAGGCAGCCGGCTGATCCTGCGGCAGGGCCCTGCGGCGGCAACCCTGTTGGCACTGGCGGAGGAAACTGGCGCCGACGCCATCCACACCATCCGCCATTACGAACCATGGTGGCGGGCAGCAGAAGCGGCCATTGGCGAAGGGCTTTGCTTGCACGAGGGGGGGCATCTGCGGCCGCCGGAGAGCGTGACAACGGCAAGCGGCGGCCGCTTCCGGATTTTCTCGGCCTTCTTCCGGAGTCTTTCGGCCATGCTGCCGCCCGAGCCCCCGTGCGGCCCCCCGGACGTGTTAACCGCGCCCGAGCGCTGGCCCGCGAGCGACGATCTCGCGGACTGGAACCTCCTGCCAACCCGGCCGAACTGGGCAAGCGGCTTCGAGGAGTGGACGCCAGGAGAGGCGGGGGCACGCGCGGCCCTCGAAACCTTCGCGGATGCGATCCGGCACTATTCGACCGGGCGCAACATGCCGTCCGAGGAAGGCACGTCCCGGCTGTCGCCTCACCTTCACCATGGCGAGTTCTCACCGCGGCAGGTGTGGCATAAGCTGAGCGACGGGGGCGAGGGTGGGGCCGCGTTTCGGCGAGAGCTGGCATGGCGGGATTTCACCGCGGGGCTGATCCTGGCGCTGCCCGATTATGCGCGTGAGAACGGGCGCAGGCAGTTCGATCGACTACCATGGCGAGAGGCGCCGGCGGACCTGAAGGCGTGGCAGCAGGGGCGGACCGGCTATCCCATCGTCGATGCCGGGATGCGGCAATTGTGGGCAACCGGATGGATGCACAACCGGGTGCGCATGATCACCGCGAGCTTCCTCGTGAAGCATCTGCTGGTCGACTGGCGCGAAGGCGAGCGCTGGTTCTGGGATACGCTGGTCGACGCCGATTACGGCAACAACAGCGTGAACTGGCAGTGGGTGGCGGGTACCGGGATCGACGCCAACATGTTCGGCCGGATCATGGCGCCGCTGAGCCAATCGGAGAAGTTCGAGGCGGGCGACTATATCCGGCGCTGGGTGCCGGAGCTGCGCGGGGTATCCGACGCGACGATCCACGACCCGGACGAGGCAGGCTGTCGCCCCGCCGATTACCCGCCGAAGATCATCGGCCATCGCGAAGCGCGCGAACGCGCACTGGCGGCGGGCCGCAAAGTACGCTGACCGCCACCATCTTGGCCTCTTTCGCCGCGTGCCCCGCCGGTGCATGAGCGCGCCATGCACGGGAAGGTCGAACTGGCGCGGTCACATAACCGCTGGGCGCGCAGCGTCGCGCCGCTTTATCATCGCATTCTCGATCGGATCGATGCCGGGTTGGAGCAAGGAGCGATCGAGGCAAGCCTGCCCGACGGAACATGCAGGCTGCTCGGCGGAAGAGGACCGGGCCCGATCGCGCATGTCGCGGTGGTGCGCTGGCGCGCGTTGCGGCGACTGGTGACCGGCGGGTCGATCGGCTGGTACGAAGGATGGGTGGATGGCGACTGGACCAGCCCGGATCTGGTGCCGATCTTCGACCTGTTCATGCGTAACCGGGGCACGCTGGGCAATGTGGCGCGGGCGAAGCGCGGAGCGCGTGTCGCCGCCCGGCTGATCCATGCCCTTCGCCACAATGACCGGCGCAACGCCCGGCGCAACATTGCTGCGCATTACGATCTAGGCAACGATTTCTACGAAGCGTGGCTGGACCCGACGCTGACCTATTCCAGCGCCTTGTTCGCCGCTGGCGATACGCTGGAGGCCGGGCAGCATCGCAAGCTTTCCGCCATTCTTGACCGACTGGACGTGCCCGCCGGCGGGACGATGCTGGAGATCGGCTGCGGTTGGGGATCGCTGGCGGAAGCGGCGGGCAAGCGGGGCATCAAGGTGCGTGCGATCACGCTGGCGGAGGAGCAGCAGCGGCATGTGGCGGTGCGCACCCGCGACCTGCCGGTGGCCGTGTCACTGACCGATTATCGCGACGTCAAAGGGCAATATGACGGCATCGCTTCAATCGAGATGGTCGAGGCGGTGGGGGAGCGTTACTGGAACGATTATCT
>NZ_LSKH01000022.1:0-21209 GCF_001557395.1 Sphingomonas sp. CCH5-D11
ACCAGCAGCACCGTGGTTCCCGCCGCCGATCGCGCGCGTCGTGGAAGGCGGCTGTGCCTCCACCCTGGCGTTCGAGTTTTCGGACGGACCCGCGCGGATCATCGTCAATTGCGGCGGCGCGCGCGCCGCGGTGGCGGCATTGCCGAAAAGCCTGGTGCAGGGGCTGCGGACGACCGCCGCCCATTCCACCCTGACGCTAGCCGACACCAACTCGACCGCAGTCCATCCGGACGGGACGCTGGGCCGCGGCGTCGCCGAGGTGGAAGTCACGCGGCAGGAATCGGAAAATGCAAGCCGGATCGAGGCAAGCCATGACGGCTATGTCCGTCGCCATGGCTTTGTTCATCGCCGGCAGCTGATCCTCACCGCGGACGGCAGGGAACTGCGCGGTGAGGATGTGCTGCTGCCCCAGGGGCGCCGCCGCCGGCCGGGGGCCGCAGCCTTCGCCATCCGCTTTCACCTGGGTCAGGGGGTGGAAGCCTCGCCCACGGCCGACGGGCTTGGCGCGGTGCTGCGCGTACCCGGCGGCCCGATGTGGCAGTTCCGCACGCGCGGCGACTCGCTGGCGATCGAGGAAAGCCTGTGGATCGACGGCGAGGGACGGCCGATCGCGACTCAGCAGCTGGTGATCGGCGGCGCGGCCGAGGCGGGCGGTGCGACGGTCGGCTGGGCATTGAAGCGCGCGCGCTGATTAAGGCTCCCCTCGCGGCGAGCGAGGGGGTAGGGGAGGCGCGAGCCCGTGCCATGCCCGGCCCCGCCGGCCGTGTGTCACGCAACCTCCACCCACCAGCCCTTCGTTGCCGCAACGCAAAAAAGGGCAGCAGGATTATCATGACCGCCATCACCATCCGCCGCGCCCTTCTTTCCGTTTCCGACAAGACGGGGATCGTCGACCTTGCCACCACGCTGGCCGCCAAGGGCGTGGAGCTCGTTTCCACCGGCGGCACGTCCAAGGCGCTGCGTGAAGCGGGGCTGGACGTGCGCGACGTATCCGACCTGACCGGCTTTCCGGAGATGATGGACGGGCGCGTGAAGACGCTGCACCCGATGGTGCACGGCGGGCTGCTGGCGGTGCGCGACGATGCCGCCCATGCCGCCGCGATGCAGGAACATGGCATCGGCGCGATCGACCTGGTCGTGGTGAACCTTTATCCCTTCGCGCAGACGGTGGCGAAGGGCGCCGACCGGCCAGAGGTGATCGAAAATATCGACATCGGGGGCCCGAGCATGGTGCGCTCGGCCGCGAAGAACCATGCCTATGTCGCGATCGTCACCGACCCTGCCGACTATTCCATCGTCGCGCGCGGCGAGACAACGCTGGACGAGCGCAAGCGGCTGGCCGCCAAGGCCTTTGCCGCGACGGCGACCTATGACGGCATGATCGCGAGCTGGTTCGGCCTTTCCGACCAGAACGAGCAGTTTCCGGCGACCCTGCCCTTCACGCTCGAGACGCCGACAGTGCTTCGTTACGGCGAAAACCCGCATCAGCAGGCGGCCTTTTACCGCCACGCCGGCCCGTCGACCCCCGGCATCGGCCAGGCGCGGCAGGTGCAGGGCAAGGAACTGAGCTACAACAATCTGAACGATGCCGACGCGGCGCTGGAACTGGTGAGCGAATTTCGCGATGCCGAGCCGACCTGCGTGATCGTGAAGCACGCCAATCCGTGCGGCGTCGCGACCGGCGCCACGCTGGCCGAAGCGTATGAGGCGGCGTTCGCCTGCGACACGGTGTCGGCGTTCGGCGGCATCATCGCACTCAACCGCACGCTCGACGCCGCGACGGCCAAGGCCATCACCGGCATCTTCACCGAAGTGGTCGTCGCGCCCGATGCCGACGAGGACGCGATCGCGCTGTTCGCGGCGAAGAAGAATTTGCGCCTGCTGCTGACCGGCGCGCTGCCGAACCCGGCGCGTGGCGGGCTGACGGCAAAGACGATTGCGGGTGGCTGGCTGGTGCAGTCGCGCGACAATGGCGTGCTCACCAACGACATGCTGAAGGTGGTGACCAAGCGCCAGCCGACGCCGCAGGAACTGGCGGACTGCCGCTTTGCCTGGACGGTGGCGAAGCACGTGAAGTCGAACGCGATCGTTTACGCCAAGGACGGCAGCACGGCGGGCGTGGGCGCGGGGCAGATGAACCGGCTGGAGTCGGCGCGCATCGCGGCGTGGAAGGCGAAGGATGCGGCTGACAAGGCGGGCTGGGGCACGCCGCGCACGATCGGCTCAGCGGTGGCGTCGGATGCGTTCTTCCCGTTTGCGGATGGGCTGCTGGCGGCGGTGGAAGCCGGGGCGACGGCGGTGATCCAGCCGGGCGGCTCGATCCGCGATGCCGAGGTGATTGCGGCGGCCGACGAGGCCGGCCTCGCCATGGTGTTCACGGGGATGCGCCAATTCCGGCATTGAGGGCGAGCCGGCTGGATTTCGAAGTCGTCCCGACGGGGGTCGGGGCGGCTTCGCGATAAAGCGGGAGAGAGGTGCATCGGGTACGCGCGCCTTCCCTTCCACGTCCGACCTTCCAAGGGGAGGCTCGAGGAACCGCAATCAGACGGAGCCCTCGCTCTTCTCCGCCTTTTCGACGATCAGCAGAAACTTGGAGATGCGCAGGCCGCGGATCGGCGTGCCGTCGGCCCCGCGCAGGCTTCGAGGCGCGATTACCTGAGCGGCAATCTTACAAGCTTGAGCCTGCTGGATAAGATCGTCTTTGGAGCTTTGCAGCGCGCAGCTTTCGATCACATTGTTGGCCGAGATGATCTGGCGAATGGTAAACTCCGCTTTGTCCTTTCCTGAGGGCAGGCTTTTCACGGCGACCATTGCGTCGTAGTTCGCGTTCGTATCGGATTTGGTGCCCCAGTTGATATAGCTCTTATGCTCGCTGGCAATCGGAAGGCCAGCGGTGTCGCGCGCTGGTTCGAATTTCCCGTTACGTCGCATCAACACGCACGCTTGCTTGTCCAGAGACGCCACTCCGCTTGACGCGACGACATCGCAATCAGCTACTGAACCGTCCTCATTGACAGTTACAACGAAACCAACTGTTCCTTTTATTCCTTTTTGCGACGCCTCCGTCGGATAATCCGAATCCGTTACCCAATTTTCAGGTCGGATCGGCTTGGGGCCGGCACTGACGTCGGTTGAGGTCGATGGCTGTGCGATGACAGCCGGCGCGACTATCGCGAGAGAGAGACAGGCCAGCATTCCCCTCAGCGTCAGCGCGGCGCCACCTTCAATCTTGTTCATCCGCTTGAGCCTTGTTCGACAGTATCCAACGTCCGCCTCTCACAACGCTTGGTAGGAATCGATCCATGCTGACCAGCGGTCGGCAAGTTCAGCTCCGCCCGAACCACCAGACGCCATCGCGCTCCTCGCGCACGGCGCGGCCTCCGAGCTCCAGCCGACGCAGGTGCGCCAGCGCTTCGCCCGTCGCCATGCCGATGACGTCGAGGCCGATCGGGCGGCGGAAGAGGACCTTGAAGCAATCGACGGCGCGGACGGGGCCGGCGGCCATCAGGTCGACAATCGCGTCGAGGCGGTCGAGGTGTTCGTCGCGCAGCGCGTCGAGGCGGGTGTGGAGGCCGTAGAAGGGGTCGCCGTGGCCGGGCAGGACGAGCAGGTCGTCGGGCAATTGCTTGAACCGCTCGATCGAGCGCAGCCAGTCGCCCAGCGGATCCTCGTTCGTCTGGCTGACGTGCATGGAGACGTTGGAGCTGATCTTGGGCAGCACCTGATCGCCGGCGACCAGCACGCGGCGGTCGTAGTCCACGAGGCAGGCATGTTCCGGGCTATGGCCGCTGCCGGTGACGACATGCCATTCGCTGCCGCCGATGCGCATCACCTCGCCATCCTGGATGCGGGTGTAGCAGACGGGCATGCGCGAGATCGACTTGCCGAAGCTGGACCAGCCGCGCGCCTTGCCATGCGCCACCTGCTCCTCATTCCATCCGGCGCCTTGCCAGAAGGCGACCTGTTCCTCGGGCACCTCGGGCTGGGCATCGGCGGAGAGCATGCGGACCATCAGCCATTCGGTGCGCGTCATGACGATCGCGGCGTCATCGAACTTGCGCGAGAGCCAGCCGGCGAGCCCGACATGGTCCGGGTGCATATGGGTGCACAGGATGCGGCCGATGCGGTTGCCGGCGAGTGGACCGTCGAGGATCGTGCGCCATGCCTCCGTGCAGCGTGGGCTCGCGGTGCCGGTGTCGATCGCCAGGAGATCGGGCCCGTCGTCCAGGATCAGGCCGTTGACGTGTTTCAGTGGCCCGGACATCGGCACGCGCCACCAGCGGATGCCGTCCATCAGGCTGAGCAGCTCGCCCGGCTGCGGCCCGCGATCGCCGAAGGGGAAGGTGAGACCGGCGGAGCTGGTGGGTGTCAGCCCCTCATCCCCGATCAGCGTGCGTAGATATGCCGTCGCCATGCCGTGACGGTATCAGCATAACATTCGTTACGTCGAGAGCTTAGTTGCGGGCGGGCGCAGCCGAAGCGCGATCCCGGCGGCGAGAAGCGGGAAAAGCACGCCAGCTGCCTGCATCCACAAGGGATGCGGAATCATGGTGTAGGACCAGATCGCGCCGGCAATCACCACCGCAGCGACGATCCAGGCCGCCGCCGTCCAACGCGCGACGGTGATGCCGGCCAGCGCCCCGGCCAGCGATCCCAGGAACCACGCCAGCGTGACCCAGATCTTCGCCGGCAAGGGGATCAGCGAGACGATCCGGGCGACCTGCGCGGGATCGCGCATGTCGGTGCCCGGTGGGGGCGGGAAGATCAGGTGGCCGATCATCTCGACAATGGTGATGGTGGCCATCGCCACCGCCACCCCGACGATCACCCCTAACACCTTGCGCATGCCCGCCTCTTCCCTGAATTCAGGTCCGAAGCGAGACTATCATGCGGCGCGGCGCACCACCAGCGTCAGCGTCAGCGGCGGAACGGATCGTCGAACAACGGACGGTCCTCGCCACCCTCATGCCCGGCAAGCTCCGCACCGCGTGCCGCCTGTTCGCGCTCGGCACGAAGCTGCTCGATCAGCGCGGCCCGATCGCCATCAAGGCGCGTATCGGTCGGCTGCGGCTCGGTGCCCGCGGTCTTGGCGGCCTTGGATACGGCGGCGTCAAGCTCGCGCTGCGTGGTCAGGCCGAGCGTCACCGGATCCTTGGGCGTGATGTTGCCGATGTTCCAATGCGTCCGGTCGCGGATCGCGGCGATCGTCGTGCGGGTGGTGCCGATCAGGTTGGAGATGGCGCCGTCGCTGATTTCCGGATGATTGCGGATGATCCAGGCGATGCCGTCCGGCTTGTCCTGGCGCTTGGACACCGGCGTGTAGCGCGGGCCCTTCGTGCGGCGGACCTGCTCAGGACCCTTGGTCATCTTCAGGCTGTAGTTGGAATCGGCCTGACCCTTGTCGATTTCGGCCTGCGTCAGCTCGTGCGCGCGCACCGGATCGCGGCCGGTGAGCTTGGTCGCCGCCGTATCGTCGGCAATGGCCTGTACCTCAAGGACATGAAGGCCGCAGAATTCAGCGATCTGCTCAAAGGTGAGCGAGGTATTGTCGACCAGCCAGGAAGCGGTCGCGTGGGGCATGAGCGGCTGGGCCATGCGGAGATGCCTTTCGGTATAAACAAATAGGGCCGCCCCTTACCGGAGCGGCCGCTTAACCTGTTGTGACTTAATGTGCCCGGGCGGCTAGGGCAAGCACTGTCCGCCCGGCAGCGTCAGCTTGGCCGTTCGCGGCTGGCGGTGAGCAGGTCGATAAGGTTGTCCAGCACCGGGATATTGTCATCGGCGTGCCAGTGCGCGCGAAGCCGAAAGTCGGCGCGCGCATCGACAAGCGGCCGGACCACAAGCGACGCCATGCTGGCATCGACCTGGCTCTGGCAGAACAAAGCGACCCCTTCGCCCGCCGCCACCCGCTCCAGCAGCCGATCGTTGCGCGGATCCGCGATGATGCGGGCCGGCGGGGTGCAGGCGAACAGGCGTTCGACCAGAAAACGGTGAAGCTGCGCCCGGTTGCGATCGCGGGAGATCAGAAGCACCTGCTCGCGCAGCAGGCCGGCATGGATGGCGGGGGCGGCGGCGAGCGGATGATCCGGGCTCATCGCGACCACCGCATGGTCGATCCAAAGATTGGTGTGCGCCAGCCCCGCCACCGGATCGCACGGACCGATCGCAACGGCGATCCGCCGCGAGCCGGCAGCCGGCAGAAGCTCCCCCAGGCTCATGTCATGAACGCCGACCGCCACCTCCGGATGAGCGGATGTGAACGCCACCAGCGGCTCGGCCAGCCGATCCCGGCAGAGCGAGGCGAAGCACCCGATCGCCAGCGTGTTGGAGGTATGATCGTGAGCCAGCGAAGAGAACAGAGGGTGCATCGCTGCAAATACTGCCTGAAGGCAGCAGCTTACATGTGCCCGCTGCGACGAGTGCGACGAAATCTCGACCAAAGCGCCAATGGGGGCGCCGGACCGGCTGCGCCCCTATGCGCATTTCGACAAAGTGGTGCTAGGTTGCTGAAAAGCAAAAGGGCGGCGGGGTTCAGGAAAGGGCGGGATGCATGCGGCATGAAATCTTCTTCCGCCATGTTGCCGACGCGATCCGCGATGAAACCGATCCGGCGGCAATACTAGCCACCGTTTCGGACATGCTGCGCCGCCACCTTGGCGTCGCCCGCGTCATCTATAGCGAAAGCGAGCCGGGCCCCGATGGTCCTTTGTTCGACGTTCGGCGGGATCAGGCGGATGGCCTGCCCGATGCCACCGGCCGGCATCTGTTTCCGCCCGCGTTCGATGCGCTGTTCGCCCGCTTCGCCGCCGGGGAGACGGTGGTGAGCGACGATTTCGCGGTGATCACCGGACCGATCACGGTCGGATTTCGCGATTACATGGCCGGAATTGGCGTGAATTCCGGACTGGCCGTGCCGCTGGTGAAGGGCGGGCAGCTGCAAGGTGTGCTGACGGTGCAGCACGATGCGCCGCGACGCTGGATGCGGGACGAGATCGCGCTGGTGGAGGCACTGGCGGAGCGTACCTGGGCCACGCTGACCCGCGCCCGCGCCGAGGAAAAGCTGCGCACGCGCGAGCGCGACCAGCAATTCCTGCTGCGCTGGACCGATCGGGTGCGAACGGCCGAGGAGCCGGCGGCGATCATGAACATGACGCTGGCAATGCTGGGCGAGCATCTGCGGGCCACCCGCACCTCCTGCGCCACGATCGAGATCGATCCGGACAAGGCGGACATGGCCGATGCCGGAAGCTATGTCATTGTCGCCGAATGGGCGGCCCGAACGCCGGCCGGCGTGGGGCGCACGTTTCCGGCAAGCAACATCCCTGATGTGGTGCGACGCGCCTATCTAGCCGGCGAGATGCTGGTCAGTGCGGATCTGGCGCATGACGAACGGTTCAGCGCCGACGCCCGGCGGCGCTATGCCGAGAATCACATCGGTGCCCGGATCGGCGTGCCGCTGACGCGGGGCGGGGTGGTGCAGGCGATCCTGACGATCGAGCAGGACCGGGAGCGGCATTGGCGCCGCGCGGAAGTGGCGCTGATCGGCGAAGTGGCGGATCGGATGTGGGGGCTGCTGGAACGCGCGCGCACCGAGCAGGCGCTGAAAGCGCGGGAGCGGGACCAGGCCTTTCTGGTGGAATGGTCGGACGCGCTCAGGTCGCTCACCGCTCCCGAAGACATCATGCCGGTGACGATGGAGCGGCTTGGCCGCCATCTCAGCGCCACCCGCGTCACTTATGCCGAGGCGGACGATATCAAGCGGGTGTTCGAGACCTGCTGGGACTGGTGCGACGGCTGCCCTAGCCTGATCGGCACGCGGGTGTCGCTCGACACGATCGGAGAGCAGGCGCAGCGCGAATGGCTGGCGGGCGAAATCGTCCGTTATGATGATGTCACCTCCGACCCGCGCACGGACGCGGGCGACCTGGCCGTCTATGCCACAAGGCAGATCGGCGCGTTCGTCAGCATTCCCCTGATCCGCGATGGCAGGGTGGCCGCGATCCTTTCCGTTCAGTCGCGCGCACCGCGGCACTGGCGCGACCGCGAAATTGCGCTGATCCGCGACATGGGGGATCGCACCTGGAACGCGCTGGAACGCGCCCGGACCCAGGCCGAGCTTGCCAAGCGCGAACGCGACCAGGCCTTTGTGATCGCATGGAGCGACCGGCTGCGCGCCGAAACGTCGGTCGAGGTGATCGTGTCCACCACGCTTGCCGCGCTGGCGACCCACCTTGGCACGGCGCGTGCCAATTTCGCCGAGCCGGTCGCGGGAAGCAGCTTCACCGTTCTTCACGAATGGCGCGACGTGACCGGGAGCACCAGCACGGTGGCGCGCCCTGCCGTCAGCGATGCGGTGGAGACAGCGTATCTGGCGGGAGAGCCGGTGGTGGCCAGGGATGTGGATGCCGACGCCCGCTTCGACATTGACGCGCGTGAACGATATCGCGCGGTGGACGCCGTCACTTTCGCCGCGGTGCCGATGGTGCGCGGCGGAGCGACGCGAGGGCTGCTATCCGTACAGGATCGGCAGCCGAGGGACTGGTCCGACCGCGAAGTGCAGCTGCTGCGCGAAGTGGCGGACCGGCTATGGACCATGCTGGAACGCGCGCGGGCGGAAGCTTCGCTGCTTCATCGCGAGCGCAATCAGGCGTTTCTGGTGGAATGGAGCGACCAGCTACGCCAGCTGACGACCGCCGATCAGGTGATGGCCGTCACGCTGGAGCGACTGACCGATTATCTCGGCGCGACGCGGACGACCTATTCGGTGGCGTCGGGCGCGGATCGCGAATTCGTCGTGGTGGCGAACTGGTGCGTCGGAGTGAACAGCGTCGTCGGCAGGCGCTTCTCCGTTGCCCAAGTGTCCGAGGCGGTGGCTGCGGAATGGGAGGCGGGGCGCATCGTCCGGTACGATGACGTGGTCGGCGACCCGCGCGTTCTGCCGGGCCGCGAAGCCTATTATGATGAAATCGAGGTGCGCGCCTTTGTCACCGTGCCGCTGGTGGTGGAAGGCGAGATGCGCGCCTCTTTATCCGTTCAGTCAGTGCAGCCGCGGCGGTGGCGCGACGCAGAGATCCAGCTGATCCGCGACGTATCGGAACGATTGTGGATCGCGCTGGACCGCGCGCATGCGTTGGCGGAGCTGCGGCAGCGCGAGCGCGACCAGGCATTCCTGATCGGATGGAGCGACCTGGTACGCGACGAGGGGCGTGCATCGGCGATCCTCTCGACGACGCTGGAGCGGGTGGGCCGATATCTGAATGCATTCCGAGCCAATTACACCGAGAGCGACGAGGCCGGCAGCGCGCTGCACGTGATCCGGGAGTGGACGCAGCAGGGCGTCCCGGCGCTTCTGGGCACGCATTTCCCGCTGTCGGTGCTGGGCGATCGCCTGATGCAAAGCCACCTATCCGGTTCGCCGGTGGTGGTGAGCGACGTCGCCAGTGACGACCGGTTCGACGATCGCAGCCGTCTCCTGTTTGAAAAGCTGGGGATCGGCGCGCTGATCAGCATGCCGCTGGTGCGTGGCGGCCGGGTCGCTGGTGCCCTGTCGTTGCAACAGGCGGAGGCACGCGAATGGCGGGCGAGCGAGATCCGGCTGCTGCGCGAGATCGGAGATCGCACCTGGGCCACGCTGGAGCGGGCCCGATCGGAGGAGCGGCTGAACGAAAGCGAGGCGCAGCTTTCGGCGTTCATGGAAAATGCGCCCGTGGCCATGCACCTGAAGGACGGGGAAGGGCGCTATATTCGCGTGAACCCGGAACTGGCGCGCGCGTCCGGGCTGCCGGCGGAACAACTGATCGGCCTGACCGCGGCAGATGTCTTTACCCCCACTCTGGCGCGCGAAGTCAGCAGGCTGGAGCAGCGCGCGCGGGCTGGCGAGACGGCAAGTGCCGAACTGGAGACCGGCCTGTCCGAAGGCTATGCCTCCGTCCTTACCATCAGCTTTCCGGTGCCCGGTGTCAGCGGAACGGCGCGCACCGGCGGCTTCACCATCGACCTGACGCAGCGCAAGCGCGCGGAGGAGGCGCTCGCGCGCAGTCGGGAGGCGCTGTACCAGACCGAGAAGCTGACCGCGCTCGGCTCACTGCTCGCCGGGGTGAGCCATGAGCTCAACAATCCGCTGTCAATCGTCGTGGCGCAGGCGGTGATGATGGAGCGGCAGGCCAAGGGCACAGAACTGGCCGAGCGCGCCTTCAAGATCCGCAAGGCGGCGGACCGATGCGCCCGGATCGTGCAGACATTCCTAGCCATGGCCCGCGCCAAGGAGCCAGAGCGTCGGCCGGTGGACCTGAACCAGGTTGCGATGGCGGCACTCGACTTGGCGGAATATGGCCTGAAAACCGAGGGCGTCCGGGTGGAACGCGGGTTCGATGAGGCCCTGCCGCAGATCGCGGCGGATGCGGACCAGCTGCACCAGATCATCATCAACCTCTTGATCAATGCGCAACATGCCTTGGCCGATCAGGCCGGTGAAAGGGTGGTTCGGATCACGACGGCGCCCGGCCCCGAGCCGATGACGGTCGTTCTGGATGTGGCGGACAATGGCCCAGGCGTACCCGAAGCGATGCGCCGGCGGATCTTCGAGCCATTCTTCACGACCAAGACGCAGGGCGAGGGCACTGGCGTCGGGCTTTCCTTCTCCCAAGGGCTGGCAGAAGCGCATGGCGGGCGATTGTCGCTGCTATCCACCAGAAGCGGCGCGACGTTCCGGCTGACGCTGCCCGTCGATCCGCAGCAGACGCTGGGACGGGTGGAGCCCGAGATAACGCGATTGCCGACCGGATTGCCGCGGCGCGCGCTGGTCGTGGACGACGAGGCGGAGATTGCGGAATCGCTGGCGGACTTCCTGTCGCTGGAAGGCTTTACCTGTGAAGTCGCCATTGGCGGGCGCGCCGCGCAGGCCCGATTGGCGGCAGGCGATTTCGACCTGATCGTCAGCGACCTGCGGATGCCCGACATGGACGGGCCGGCGCTTTATGCCTTTGTACGCGAAACCCGGCCGGACCTTGCCACCCGCATGGCCTTTTCGACCGGCGACACGCTGGGCGTCTCGGCAGCGCGCTTCATCGCCGATGCGCAGCGGCCCGTGCTGGAGAAGCCGTTCGTTCCCGAGGCTGTCCGGCGCTTCCTGAACCAGATGGAGCTGGCATGACCGAAGCAATTCCGCACATCGTGCTGGTTGATGACGAAGAGGATCTGCGAGAGCCGACCGCCGCCTATCTTGCCGATCAGGGGCTGATGGTGTCCGAAGCGAGCGGCGGGCGAGCGCTTGACGTTATCCTGGCGGAGCAGCCCGTGGACCTTGTCGTACTGGACGTGACCATGCCGGAAGAGGACGGCTTTTCCATCGCGCGGCGGCTGCGGGCGACGGGGCAGCCGCTGGGCATCGTCATGCTGACGGCGCGGCGCGACGTGATCGACCGGGTGGTCGGGCTGGAACTGGGCGCCGACGATTATCTGATGAAGCCGTTTGAACCGCGCGAGCTGCTGGCGCGGATCCGTTCGGTGCTGCGGCGTGCGGGCGCGATGCCGACGCCGGCGCAGGACACGCAAACGGCGCCAGTGAGCGTGCCGGGCGGCGGATACCAGACGGAATTCTGGATCCCCACGGGGCGCGGGCAGGTTCGCGTGGCGGTGGAAGCGATCGAATGGATCGAGGCCGCAAAGGACTACGCGCTGCTCCACACGCCGGAGCGAAGCTACATGATCCGCGTGACGATGGGTGCGCTGGAGACGGCGCTGGACCCCGCGCAGCTGATGCGCGTCCACCGCTCCGCTTTTGTGCGGCCCGATGCCGTGCAGGCGATCAACCAGCTTGGCCGGCACACCACATTGGTGCTGAAATCAGGGGCGAGCGTGCGGGTCGGGCCGCAGCATGTGGGCGAGGTGCGACACCGCCTCAAGCGGTGATCAGCGCACCTGCGTGACCGGCGCGCCGGTGACCGGATCCGTCGCCGGAGTGAGGGTGAACAAGCCGATCGCGCCGAGCATGAACCCGCCGGCGAACTGCCACAGGAAGCTGGACTTGAAGAGGCGGGTCATAAGCGTACTCTGTATCTCTTTGCTGGTGGAGCGGACCTAGCCGCTCCGGCCTGAACCAGGGCTTGGCCGGTCGTTCATCGGTCGTTCGGCATGTAGGGCTGGCCGGAAGCCCATTGAATGACCAAGGCGGAAAGCAACCGTTTCCGCCAGGAAACCATTCATGTTCAGCGTTCCCGGTTCCGAACGTCTCGGCGCCCGGACCGGGTGATCGCATCCGACCGGCGCGGGCGGTCAGCGCAAGGCGCTACACGCCTGCTGAATGCGGATGCATGCCTCGCGCAGCACTTCGTCGCTGGTCGCATAGCTGATGCGCATGGCGGGCGAGAGGCCGAAGGCCACGCCCTGGACGGCGGCGACACGGGCATCTTCCAGCAGATAGCCGACGAAATCGCTGTCCGTCGCGATCGTCTGCCCCTTGGGGGTCGTCTTGCCGATCAGGCCGGACACTTCGGGATAAACGTAAAAGGCGCCTTCGGGCGTCGGGCAGGTGATGCCCTCCACCGCGTTCAACATGCTGACCACCAGATCGCGGCGCACCTTGAAGGCGGCGTTGCGTTCGGCGAGGAACGACTGGTCGCCGTTCAGCGCCGCGGTCGCTGCTGCCTGCGCGATCGAGCAGGGATTGCTGGTCGATTGCGACTGAAGCTTTGCCATCGCCTTGATCAGCCATTGCGCGCCACCGGCGAAACCGATGCGCCAGCCGGTCATGGCATAGGCCTTCGAGCAGCCGTTCACCGTCAGCGTCCGCTCGTAGAGCGAGGGGCACACCTGGGCGATCGTCGCGAACTGGAAATCGTCATACACGATATGCTCGTACATATCGTCGGCGAAGATCCACACGTGGGGATGACGTTCCAGCACCTCGCCAAGCGCCTTCAGCTCGGTGGCGGTATAAGCCGCGCCGGTCGGGTTGGAGGGCGAGTTCAGGATCAGCCACTTGGTGCGCGGGGTGATCGCCGCCTCCAGCATCGCCGGCGTCAGCTTGTAGCCATGTTCCGGGCCGGCCGCGACGACGACGGGCGTGCCGCCGGCGAATTGGACGACATCCGGATAGCTGACCCAGTAAGGCGCCGGCACGATCACCTCGTCGCCAGCCTCCACCGTGGCCACCAGCGCGTTGAACAAGGTGTGCTTGCCACCGACGTTTACGCTGATCTGCGCGGGCGAATAATCGAGGCCATTGTCACGCTTGAACTTCGCGACGATCGCGTCCTTCAGCTCGGGCGTGCCATCGACGTTGGTATATTTGGTCTGGCCGCGGCGGATCGCCTCGATCGCCGCTTCCTTAACGAAGTCGGGCGTGTCGAAGTCGGGTTCGCCGGCACCAAGGCCAATGACGTCAATGCCGGCGCGCTTCAGTTCCTGCACCTTGGTGGTGATCGCCAGCGTGGGCGAGGGGCTGATGCGGTCGAGCGCGGCAGAAGTCTTCATCGGGCGGTTCCTTTCGGCGCCGCGGGCTATAGCTATGCCGTTCCCGCTTTCGCAACCGCAACGAAGGCCGGAATGAGCCCGCGAAGCGCATTTCCGACCAGGAAGCCCCCTGCAAGGTCCTGAGGCGACAGATCCTGCTCCACCGCCCGGCCGGATTCGAGCAATTCCGCGCGGAGCACGCCGGGCAGCAGCCCGCGCGCAAGCGGCGGCGTGAGCAGCTTTCCGCCCCGCTCCACGAAAACGCTGGTGAAGCTCCCTTCCGTGATCATGCCGGCGGCGTCCACGAAGACGACCTCGTCGGTGCCGCTTTGGCGTCGTGCCTCATCATAGAAGGCCCGATTGCTGGTCTTGTGACGCAGCCGGAAGTCCGAGGACGCGACGGGCAATGGCACCAGTGACACGCGGAGCGGCTGCACCAGGGCAGGCGGCAGCGGCGCAATCTCGATCGAGATCCGGCCCATCCGGCTGGCGAGCAAACGGATCCGCGCAGGCTTGCGCAGGCGGAAGGTAGCCGCCTGCAATTCATTGCGCGCGTCATGCCGGTCGAAGATGAAGCCGAACGCCGCCGCACTCGCCTTCATGCGCGCAAGGTGCCGCTCTAAGAGCGCAATACCGGCCTCCGGATCGAAGTGCATGGTTTCGATCAGGTCAGGGTCCCGCTGTCCGTGGGTGAGGAAGGCGCCCTTTGCCAGCGCCTCATCCCATTCGCCGTCTGCCTGGCTGTCGGCCACGATCCCGCCGCCCAGGCCGATCACGGCCTGTTCGCCGCCACCCGAGAGATGCAAAGTGCGAATCGCCACGTTGAACTGCGCATCGCCGTCGGGCGCGATATGGCCGATCGCACCCGTATAGGGGCCGCGGGGCGCGCCTTCGACTTCGCCGATCACCTGCATGGCGCGTACCTTGGGCGCACCGGTGATCGAGCCGCAGGGGAACAGCGCGGACAGGACGTCGATCGCGTCAGCGCCGGGCGACAGCTCGGCCGTGACGGTGGAGGTCATCTGGTGGACCGTGGGATAGGGCTCCACCGCGAAAAGCTCCGGCACGCGGACGCTGCCGGGCACCGCGACGCGCGACAGATCGTTGCGCATCAGATCGACGATCATCAGATTCTCGGCGCGCTGCTTTTCGTCAGCAGCTAGGTCGCGGGCGACCTGAGCGTCGCGACGTGCGTCCTCGTCGCGGCGCGCGGTGCCCTTCATCGGCCGGCAGCGCAGCGCGCGTCCAGCGAGGCTGAAGAACAATTCGGGTGAAAAGGACAGCAACGTATCGGTGCCCGTGGCGACGATCGCACCCCAGCCGGCCTCGGCTCGTTCGCGCACCGCGGCATAGAGCGCGAGCGGATCGCCCAGCAGCCGCGCCGTGGCCCGCATGGTGAGATTGGCCTGGTAGATGTCGCCGGCCGCAATCAGCGAAAGCACCTGCTGCAGCATGCCATCATATTCGTCCCGCGATATCTGCGGGCGAACTTCGCCGATCCAGGCGCCGGCCGCTGGCGGGAGGAGTGCCGGCACGGACGGCACTGGCTCACAACGGTCGAACAGCCCGAACCAGAGCAGCGGCGTCGGGCAGTCGCCGTGCCGGCCGGCGCGCGGTTCGAAGGCGGAGCCCGCCTCATAGGAAAGGAACCCCGCCGCATGCTGCCCCGCCGCGACCCCGGCGCGGATCGACTCCAAGGCCGGCGAGACCTGATCCGGCGTCGTCGCCTGAACAATCCGCACAGGATCCCGGTACAGCCGCGCGGGCGCGCCGCCGGCACGGGCATCGTCGAGCAGCACGAATGGCGCAGCGAGCGGCATACAATCGGCCATGCCTTTCCCTCGGCTTGCGGGCAACCCCGCGCATCCGCCTTGCGGGCCGGGCGAATGGCGCGCTAGCACAGATGCGACGGTGAACAGCCGGGCGGGGCCGGTGCAACAACAGCGCCGCGACCCGATCTGAACAAAGGAACAAGTCAGTGACCGATGCCGCGACCGAACCCGCCCTGCGCGCGATGATCGTGCCGGTCACGCCGATCGAGCAGAATTGCACGATCATCTGGTGCACGAAAACAAAGAAGGGCGCCGTGATCGATCCGGGCGGCGATCTGCCGAAGATCAAGGCCGCAATCGCGCAGGCGGGCATCACCGTGGAAAAGATCCTGCTGACCCACGGCCATATCGATCATGCGGGTGAGGCGAAGCCGCTGGCCGACGATCTGGGGGTCAAGATCGAAGGACCGCAGGAGGAAGATCGCTTCTGGCTGGCGCGGCTGGGCGACGATGGTCGCAACTGGGGCATCCGGGGCGTGCCGTTCGAGCCCGACCGGTGGCTGGTCGACGGCGACACCGTAACGGTCGGCGAGCTGACGCTGGACGTTTATCACACCCCCGGCCACACGGCGGGCCATGTGATCTTTCACCACGCCCCGTCCAAGTTCGCGCAGGTTGGCGATGTGCTGTTCCAGGGATCAGTGGGGCGGACCGACCTTCCGCAGGGCAATCACCAGACGCTGATCAATTCCATCGTCACCAAATTGTGGCCGCTGGGCAACGAGACGGCGTTCATCCCCGGTCATGGCAAGCCTTCCACCTTTGCGCATGAGCGGCAGTGGAACATGTTCGTCAGCGACGAGGCGCTGGAGGCCTGAAGGCGCGGCGTGTTGTCGCAGGGCGCCGAGGGGCAGACGGGATCAACGTCGCCGGTCGGCATAGGGGAGCCAGTCGTTTGACCGAAGCCGAGTTCATCGCGGCGCTGCGCCGCCTGCCGCTGCACAAGGGCGCGCTTGGCCTTGGCGACGATGCCGCGCGGCTCGGCAACCTTGTCGTCACCACGGATACGCTGGTGGAAGGTATCCACTTCCTGTCCGATGATCCGGCCGGCGACGTCGCCTGGAAGCTGGTGGTCGTCAGCCTATCCGACCTGGCGGCCAAGGGGGCGGTGCCCGAGGGGGTGATGCTCAACTACCCGCTGTCCGAAACGGCGTGGGACCGGGCCTTTCTGGCTGGGCTTGATACCTGCCTTGCCGTGTTCGATTGCCCGCTGATCGGCGGGGATACCGTGTCCATGCCAAATGGCGCGCCGCGCGTCCTGACGGTGACGGCATTCGGGCGCGATGCCGCAGCACCTTCGCGCAGCGGCGCCAAGGCGGGTGATCGCCTGTGGGTGACGGGAACGATCGGCGATGGCGGCGCGGGCCTTGCCGTCGCCCGGGCGGGCAGCGGGCCCGAGGCACTGCTCGCCGCTTATCGTCGCCCCCGTCCGCGTCTCGCCGAGGGTCGCGCCCTTGCGCCGATTGCCCATGCGATGATGGACGTGTCGGACGGTTTGCTGATCGACAGCTGGCGAATGGCGGCCGCGAGTGGGCTTGCCGTATCGATCGCGCTGGATGCCGTGCCGCTGTCCGCCGCGTATCGCGCGTATGCGGGGGACGATCCGATGCCGGCGGTGACAGCGGGTGACGATTACCAGCTGCTCTGTGCCCTGCCGCCCGACCAGCGGCCCACCGGACACGCCACGTGCATCGGCACGTTCGCGCCCGGCGCGGGGCTCTCGCTGACGCGTGGCGGCGTGCCCGTTCCCCTGCCCGATCGGCTTGGCTTCGAGCATCGCGCCTGAGCAGAGCCGCGTTGGTTGCGCGGGCGCTGAACCCGGTGAACATCGCAGACTTGGTGCATCCAGCGGCAAGTGCACGACAAGTTGTCGTAGGAAAGCCGCGGCGCAATACTTGCGCTTTCCCCGGACGTGCGTAGGCTCCCGCTCCAGAACGATAATCATAGGAGACCGGCGGTTACCGCCCGAAGGCGGGGCCGACCGGCCACGTTAGGGGAAGGAACGCGATGACCACGGTCTATATCGCCATCCTCTGCGGCCTGTTGGCCGTGGTCTATGGCATCGTCACCAGCCAGCAAGTTCTACGAGCGTCACCCGGCAATGAGCGGATGCAGGACATCGCTTCCGCTATTCAGGAGGGTGCCAAAGCCTATTTGGGGCGGCAATATACCACCATCGCGATCGTCGGCGTGATCGTCGCAGTGATCCTGTTCGCGACACTGGGAACATTGTCGACCGCCGGTTTCCTGATCGGCGCGATCCTTTCCGGCGTGGCCGGCTATGTCGGCATGAACATTTCGGTACGCGCGAACGTGCGCACGGCCGAGGCGGCACGCGGCACCTTGCAGGGCGGCCTGACGATGGCCTTCCGGTCCGGCGCGGTGACGGGCATGCTGGTGGCGGGGCTGGGGCTGCTCGCGATTGCAGGGTTCTTCTGGTACCTGACCGGGCCGGCAGGCTATGCGCCCAATGCCCGCGAGATCATCGAGGCGCTGACGGCGCTGGCCTTCGGCGCGTCGCTGATCTCGATCTTCGCCCGGCTTGGCGGCGGCATCTTCACCAAGGCGGCGGACGTGGGCGCGGATCTCGTCGGCAAGGTTGAGGCCGGCATCCCGGAGGACGACCCCCGCAACCCGGCGGTGATCGCGGACAATGTGGGTGACAATGTCGGCGACTGTGCAGGCATGGCCGCCGATCTGTTCGAAACCTATGTCGTGACGCTGGGCGTGACGATGATCTCCATTGCGCTGCTGATCCAGGCGTCGGGCGCGGAGCTGATGAACCTGATGAGCCTGCCGCTGATCGTTGGCGGCGTGTGCATCGTCACCTCCATCATCGGCACGTACATGGTGCGGCTGGGATCCAACGGGTCGATCATGGGCGCGCTCTACAAGGGTTTCTGGACCTCGGCGCTGCTCGCTATCCCGGCGATCTATGTGGCCACGCAGATGACGCTGGGCGATCTCAATGCGCCAATCGGCGCGGCGGGCTTTCTCGACGCGCCGGCCGACGCCGTGACGAGCGGACTTGGCGATCTGGCCGCCACTGGTGTGACCGGCGCGCCGGCAGCCGACGCCTTTACGGGCATGGACCTGTTCTGGTGCATGCTGATCGGCCTGGCCGTGACCGGCCTTATCGTGTGGATCACCGAATATTATACCGGGACCAACTATCGCCCGGTGAAGTCGATCGCGCGGGCGAGCGAAACCGGCCATGGCACCAACGTGATCCAGGGGCTGGCGATCAGCCTGGAGGCGACCGCGCTGCCAACATTGGTCATCGTCGTCGCAGTGGTGGCGGCGTACAAGCTGGCGGGCATCATCGGCATCGCCTTTGCCGCCACGTCGATGCTGGCGCTTGCCGGCATGGTGGTCGCGCTGGACGCTTACGGACCCGTCACCGACAATGCCGGCGGCATCGCGGAGATGGCGGGGCTGGAGGATGAGGTCCGTCACAAGACGGATGCGCTGGACGCGGTGGGCAACACAACCAAGGCCGTGACCAAGGGCTATGCCATCGGATCCGCGGGGCTTGCCGCGCTGGTCCTGTTCGGCGCCTATACGACTGATCTGCAGACCTATTTCCCGAACATCCAGGTCGATTTCAGCCTGTCCAACCCTTATGTCATTGTCGGGCTGCTGCTTGGCGCCTTGCTGCCGTACCTCTTTGGCGCGTTCGGCATGACCGCCGTCGGGCGGGCTGCGGGCAGCGTCGTTGAGGAGGTTCGCGGCCAGTTTCGCGACAATCCCGGCATCATGGCGGGTACAAGCCGGCCCAATTACGGCCGCACGGTCGACCTGGTCACCCGCGCCGCGATCCGGGAGATGATCGTGCCCTCGCTGCTGCCGGTCCTGTCGCCGATCGTGCTGTATTTCGTGGTGACGGCCGTGGATGGCCAGGCATCGGGCTTCGCGGCGCTTGGCGCGATGCTGCTGGGCGTGATCGTTTCCGGCCTGTTCGTTGCCTTGTCCATGACGAGCGGGGGTGGCGCCTGGGATAATGCCAAGAAGTTCATCGAGGACGGCAATCACGGCGGCAAGGGATCGGAGGCGCACAAAGCGGCCGTTACCGGTGACACTGTCGGTGATCCTTACAAGGACACCGCCGGCCCGGCGGTGAACCCGATGATCAAGATCACCAACATCGTCGCGCTGCTGCTGCTCGCCGCGCTCGCCGGGGCAGGGTCAGGCGTCGGCTAGCCGCGGGCGCGATATTGCGTCAGGCTGCTGCGCTGCCTATCCCGTGATCAAACAGGAGCAATGCAGCAGCCATGACGACCTTTGACGATCGCGAGCGCGCCTTTGAAACCAAGTTCGCACGGGACGAGGAAATGGCGTTCCGCATCATCGCGCGGCGCAACCGCCTGCTCGGACAATGGGCCGCCGAGCTGATGAAGCTGACGCCGGAAGAGGCGGACGCTTATGCCAAGACGGTGGTTCACGCCGATCTGGAAGAAGCGGGCGACGCCGACGTGGTGCGCAAACTGGTCGGCGACCTGACCGCGGCGGGCGTGGACATGAGCGAGGCGGAAGTTCGCACCGCGCTGGACGAACAGACCGTCGAGGCGCGCCGCCAGTTGCTGGAAGCGCAATAACATGCCGATGGCGGCAGACGAGATCGCGGCATTGATCCGCGAAGGCATCCCCGATGCCGAGGTCGAGATCACCGACCTGGCGGGCGATGGGGACCATTATGCCGCGCGTGTGACCGCGGCTACCTTTGCGGGCATGCCGCGCGTGAAGCAGCATCAGGCGGTCTATGCCGCGCTGGGCGGCCGGATGGGCGGGGTGCTCCACGCCTTGCAGTTGACCACGGGCGTGCCGAAATAACGCCCAGGCTGCTTTCACGCGAGGACCGACAATGACCGAAGATACCAACGCCCGCATTGACGCGGTGGTGAAGAACAACCCCGTCGTTCTGTTCATGAAGGGCAGCCCGCTATTCCCGCAATGCGGCTTTTCGAGCCGGGCGGTGGCGATTCTCCAGCATCTGAATGCGGAGTTCGAGAGCGTCGACGTGCTGCAGGACCAGGGCATTCGCCAGGGCATCAAGGCCTATTCGGACTGGCCCACCATCCCGCAGCTCTACGTCAACGGCGAGTTCGTCGGCGGATCGGACATCATGATGGAAATGTATGAGAGCGGCGAACTGGCCGAGCTGCTGAAAGATACCGTCAAGGCTGCCTGAAGCCGGCGAAGATCGGGTGCGGGCGGGGTGTCGCGAGATCGAAGAAGCGACACACCCGCCCGACTGAAGCGCATCACTGCGCGATGTCTGTTGTTATGCAGCGCCTATGCCAGACGCGGAGAAGCGCGGATTTGCTCGCGTGTGGAGGTTAACGCACGGAGCAGTGACGGCGCCGCTGTAAAGCGGGCCGACACTTTGATGGCATGACAGGGATCAGCTCTCGTCCGGCCGGGATCCCTTTGCTTGCGCCTCGTACTTGGAATGTTTTCGTACGACCCTGATCAATCCGTTCTGAGCTTCGCCGGAAGGCGTGCTCAGGGCCCGTCTTTTGATGTGCTAAGTACGGACCGAGTTGGTGGACGAGGCGTCTGGATCGGCCTGCGTGATCTGAAGCACGTCCGCGGCGAAGGCGTGACCTATGCACATCCCACCTCGTCATGCCGGGCTTGTCCCCGCATTCAGGATGGCGAGGAGCCTCAAGCTATCGAGTTTGGGGAATTCTGGACCTCAGCACAGGGCGGGAGTGACGACGATTTCTGCGGCTTGATACGAGTTCGCCAAAGCCCGACTCTGTTGGGGAGAAAGTCGACTGGTGCGATCCGCGGGCGGCGTCGTCAGCGGATCACGGGGGTGGTCGTCTTGTAGCTTTTGGACCGCGTGTTGCGCGCACTTTCCGAAAACGCTCAATACCGGCGCTGATGTTGGATAAACCCACCCGACGGCGAAGCGCGTCGAGG
>NZ_LSKH01000218.1:0-29379 GCF_001557395.1 Sphingomonas sp. CCH5-D11
GGGGTCTGCTGACCGCCGATGCCGAGGCGCTGATGCGCGTCTCCGGCATGGGCGAAACGAGTGCGGCGGCGATAAAGATCGCCCAGGCTGCGGCGATCCGGCTGGTGCAGGCGGAGGTGGCGGCGCGTCCGATGCTGGGCAATTGGCAGGCGTTGCTCGATTACCTGCGCGCCGACATGGCGCATCACGTGATCGAGCGGGTGCGGGTGCTGCATCTCAACAGCCGAAACATGCTGATCCGTGACGAGGTGATGAGCGAAGGCTCGATCGACCAAGCGCAGGTGCACGTGCGCGAGGTGATCCGACGAGCCATCGACCTGGGTTCGGCAGCGATCATTCTGGTGCACAATCACCCCTCGGGCGATCCCTCGCCGAGCCGGGCAGATATCGAGGTAACCAAGGCGATCGTCGATGCCGGCAAGGGATTGGGGATTGCGGTGCACGATCACCTGATCATCGGAACCAGCGGGCATGTAAGTTTGCGCGCGAAGGGGCTGATGTAGCGGGGAACTACCCCAGAACCGTTCGTGCCGAGCGAATCCGAGGCACGGCCACGGACGATCCGCTTGGTGGCCTGTCCCTCGACTTCGCTCGGGACGAACGGAGCGGTGTCAACGCTGGGCGTTCTTTTCCGCTTTTTCCTCCGCCGCGGTCTTCGGTTCCGCCATCTGCGGCGGTTCTGAGGTCATCATCGAGCCTTCGAGCGCGATATCGAGCTTGGCATCCTCGTCGAGCGGGTTGCCGTCTTCATCGGTCTTGGCAAGCGGATCGGTCTGGGCGGGGTTGAGCGGGGGATTGGGCATGATCGTCTCCTTTCACGCATCAACGGTCGGGCCGACCGGCCCGTTCCGGTCATTTCGCGTGATAGAAGTCGTACACCTGCTGCGCGACGCCCGCGCTGACGCCGGGTGCCTTTTGCAGATCGGCAAGACTGGCGTTTCGTACCGCACGTGCGGTGCCGAAGTGCATCAGCAGCGCCTTCTTACGTGCCGGGCCGATGCCGGGCACCTCGTCGAGCGGGCTCGCCCCGATCGCTTTGGCGCGCTTCTCCCGATGCGCGCCGATGACGAAGCGGTGGACCTCGTCGCGCAGCCGCTGGAGGTAGAATAGCACTGGCGAATTGACGGGCAGCGTCAGCTCGCGCCCGTCCATCAGGTGAAACACCTCTCGCCCCTCGCGGCCGTGATGCGGGCCCTTGGCGACGCCGACCAGGCACACGTCCTCGATGCCGAGATCCTCCAGCACCGCCTTGGCGGCGTTCAGCTGCCCTCGCCCGCCGTCGAGCAGGACGAGATCGGGCCAGGTGTCGCCGTCGCGATCGGGATCCTCCTCCATGGCGCGGGCGAAGCGGCGGGTGAGCACTTCGCGCATCATCGCGAAATCGTCGTCCGTCGCGGCCTGCTTGATGTTGAACTTGCGATACTGGCCCTTGCGGAAGCCCTCCGGTCCGGCGACGACCATCGCGCCGACCGCATTGCTGCCCTGGATGTGGCTGTTGTCGTACACCTCGATCCGCTGCGGCGGCTCGGCAAGCTCGAACAGGTCGGCGACCTCGCGGTTGAGCTTCGCCTGCGTGGTGCTTTCCGCCAGTCGCCGCTCCAGCGCTTCCTTGGCGTTGCGGCAGGCCTGTTCCATCAGTCGCTTGCGCGTGCCGCGCTGCGGCACCTCGATCGCGACCTTGCGCCCCGCGAGCGTCGTCAGCGCTTCCATCAGCACCTCCACGTCGGGCAACGCCCGATCCACCAGCACCGTGCGCGCGGGTGGCACTTCCTCATAGAATTGCGTCAGGAACAGGGTCAGCACCTCCTCCTCGCTCACCTCTGCGGTATGCGCGGGGAAGAAGCTGCGATGGCCCCAATTCTGCCCGCCACGGATGAAGAAGGCCTGGATGCCGATCACGCCTTCATGGCTGGCGAGCGCGAAGATGTCCGCGTCCCCAACTCCTTCGGCGTTGATGAACTGCGTACCCTGAATGAAGGTGAGCGCGCGCAGCCGGTCGCGCAGGATCGCGGCCAACTCGAAGTCCATCGCCTCCGCCGCCGCCTGCATCTGCGCGCCGAGCTTTGCCTGCACGTCGGTGGTCTTGCCGGCGAGAAACTTCTTCGAATCCGCCACCAGCTCGTCATAGCCCGCCTTGTCGATGCGGCCGACGCAAGGCGCCGAGCAGCGCTTGATCTGGTACAGCAGGCACGGCCGATCACGCGTCTTGAAGAAACCGTCGGTGCAGCTCCTGAGCAGGAACAGCTTTTGCAGCGCGTTCAGCGTATTGTTGACGCTCCCGGCGCTGGCAAAGGGGCCGTAATAATCGCCCTTGGCGCGCCGCGCGCCGCGGTGCTTCTGGATGCGGGGATAATCATGATCCTGCCGTAACAGGATGAACGGGAACGACTTATCATCGCGAAGGAGAACGTTGTAGGGCGGGCGGTAACGCTTGATCAGCTGCGCCTCGAGCAGCAGCGCCTCCGCCTCGTTGTTGGTGGTGACGATCGTCATCGACCGGGTCTGCGACACCATGCGCTGAAGCCGCTTCGACAGGTTCTTGACCTGCGTGTAATTGGTCACCCGGCTCTTCAACGCGCGCGCCTTGCCCACGTAGAGCACGTCGCCCTTGGCATCCTGCATCCGGTACACGCCGGGCTTCAACGGCAGCGTGCGAACGACATTCCGGATCGCCGCCACGCCCGCCTCCAGATCGGGCTGGTCGCTGCCGCGGATCGCGAACGTGGCTTTTTCTTCGTTGAACCGGTCGGGGGGGCCGTAGGAACCTTGCATCGTGCGCGCGATCTAGGGCCTGGCGGCCGATATTTGAATGTCCTGCCTTCTCCGTTGGTCCCGAGCATAGCCAAGGGAAGGTCCGCAGAGGGGTGATTGGAGGCTTGTTCCTCGACTTCGATCGGAACGAATGGCGACTGATGGGAACGCGCTGGCCTTTGCGCGTGTTGAGCGGGCATGACCCAGAAACGCGACAGCAGCGGCCGCTTCAAGGCCGATCACACCCAACGCAACGTCGTCATTGGCACGGCGACGGCGATCGGCGCGATCGCAACGGGCCTTGCCAGCGCGATCCACTTCGGCCTGTTCGACCGCTTCTTCGCGCCTCAGGACGGGCACAAGGTGCCGGATCTGGAGGGCGACAAGCACCCGGGGCCGCACGACCGCGCCGTGGACCATTTCCGCCCCGATCCCACTGCGCCGGTGCCCGCATCGGAACGTGAGGCGCTGCGCCCGGCTACCGGCCCGGCTCCGGGCTTTTCGGCAAACCGTGGTGACCTGCGTAGCGAGCCGTCGGCTTAGTTCCTGCGGGCGAGCCGAGCCTGTCGAAGCTCGCATCCGACATCTCGGCACGAACGGCGGATGATGAGCGCAGGCGTTCCCGGTCGTGCGGGACCTCTGCAAATCTTTTCGGTCGCGTCACAAGCTACGTCGTCCCGGCCTTGTGCCGGGATCCGCCGTTTCGCAGGACCGACAGCTTAAGGTCTGCGGCACGGGGAATGCCGGGACAAGCCCTGCATGACGATCTTACTTGCCGGGCGCCTTTACGCCGCCATTCCGGTCGAACGCCTTCACCCCGCCGATCCACGTCTGCTCCACGCGCGTGCCGCGCAGCGCCGCCGGATCTGCCGTCAGCGGATCCCGATCGACGATGATAAAGTCCGCCTTCTGGCCAGGCGCCAGATTGCCAAACTTCTGCTCCGCGAAGCCCGCATAGGCAGCGCCGCCGGTGAACGCCCACCAGGCCTGTTCGCGCGATACCGCCTCTTCCGGACGCCACCCGCCCGGCGGTTGCCCCTTTGCATCCTGGCGCGTGAACGCGGCTGCCCAGCCGTCCCATGGATCCGGCTTCTCGACCGGAAAGTCGGAGCCGAAGGCGAGCTTGCCGCCGTTCGCCAGCACCGATTTCCACGCATAGGCACCCGCCAGCCGCGCCGGCCCCAGCCGCGCCTCCGCCATGGTGCGATCGCCCGTCTGGTGCGTCGGCTGCATCGAGGCAATGGTGCCGAACTGCCCGACGCTCTTGAGATCCGCCGGATCGAACACCTGCGCATGTTCGATCCGCCAGCGGCGATCGCCGGTATAGGTTGCGCTCAACACCTGAATGGCATCGAGCACCTGGGCATTGGCCTTGTCGCCGATCGCATGAACGGCGAGCTGGAAGTTATCCATTGCCGCACGGCTCATCTGGTTCTGCAGCTGGGTGTCTGAAAGGAAGCTCAGGCCCTTTTCGCCCGGCGCATCGGCATAAGGCGCCTTCAGCGCCGCGCCGCGCGAGCCGAGCGCGCCGTCGAGGTAGATCTTCACCCCGCCCATGCGCAGCCGATCATCGTAAAGCCATGGCGTCGGCCCCTTGCCGCCGATCCGGCTCGCCGTCTCCACGCCGGCACCGTAGCTCATGATGCGCACCCGCAGCGCGCCAATGTCGGCCATGCGACGATAGCTGAGCCAGTCATCGATGGTCGTGCCCATATCGGCCACCGCAGTGATGCCGTTCGACAGCAGCTTCTGCTGCGCCTCCAGGAAAGCTGCGTCGCGCTCCTTGGGCAGCGGCTGCGGCACCGCGCGTTCGATCAGCTGCATGGCGGCGTCGACGAAAACGCCCGCCGGCGCAGCGCCGGCCTTTTCGATCCGGCCACCCGGCGGGGCAGCGGTCGCTGCCGTCACACTCGCCTCGCGCATTGCCATGCTGTTCGCCCAGCCGGCATGGCCATCCGCCCGCTCCAGCCACACCGCATGGCCGGGAGCGACATCGTCCAGGTCCGCCGCAGTGGGAAAGCGCCCGAGGCCCCACGCCTCCTGGTTCCAGCCGCGCCCGGTGATCCACTTGCGATCGGGATTCGCCTGAACATAGGCGATGATCATCGCCTTGGCCTCGTTCAGCGAACGGGCGCCGGACAGGTCCAGCGACAGCGCGCCGAAGCCCAGGCCCATGACATGGCCATGGGCATCGATGAACCCGGGCAGCAGCGTCTTGCCGCCCATGTCGATCCGCCAATCGTAGAGCGGCTTGCCGGCATTTTTCTTCAATTCGCGGCGGCTGAGCTTCGGCGGCTCCTCACCCGGGGGCACCAGCCGCGTGACCTTGCCAGCCTGATCGATCAGCACCGCCTTGAAGCGGATCACCCGGCCGTCCGCGGTCGGTGCCAGGCCGTTGACGTTGTCGACAATGCCATCCGCGGTGGCCGGCGAGGCGAGGAGCGCGGTAGCGAGGAGGAAAGCGCGCTTCATCGCGGCAGCCTCCGCACCAGCGCGCTGGTATCCTGGCGGCCACCTTCCATCTTCTGCACCTCGGCGTAGAATTGATCCACCAGCGCCGCTACCGGCAGCACCGATCCGTTCCGCTTCGCTTCGTCGAGCGCGAGGCCCAGATCCTTGCGCATCCAGTCGATCGCGAAACCGAAGTCGAACTCGTCCTTCGCCATGGTCGGCCAGCGGTTCACCATCTGCCAGCTTTGCGCCGCGCCGCCGGAAATCGCCTCGAAGACCTTGTCGAGATCGAGCTTGCTCGCCTGTGCGAAGCGCAACGCTTCGGACAAGCCCTGGAGCACGCCGGCGATGCAGATCTGGTTCACCATCTTGGTCTGCTGGCCGGCGCCGGCGCCGCCGACATGGACGATGCGGGCGGCATAGGCCTCCATCACCGGCTGCGCCTTCGCCATTGCGTCCGCGCTGCCGCCGCACATGATCGACAGCTGGCCCTTCTCGGCGCCCGCCTGTCCGCCCGACACCGGCGCATCCACCACCAATGCGCGGCTTTCGGCCAGGCGCCGGGCGATGTCCGCTGAAACCGTGGTGTGGTCGATGAAGACGGCGTCCTCGCGCATCGCGGCAAAGGCACCGTCATCGCCGAACGTCACGCCGGCAAGGTCCGCATCATTGCCGACGCACGTCACCACGGCATCCGCCCCGCGGGCCGCCTCTGCCGGCGTATCCGCCACGGGAAGGCCGGTCGCCTCCGCTTTTGCACGGGTTCGATTGTAAACGGTCACGTGATGGCCAGCCCGCGCGAGATGTCCGGCTATGGGGGCGCCCATCACGCCAGTGCCGATGAATGCGATCTTCATAACCCAAGCGGATAGGGGCAGTTTGCACGCGGCGCCAGATGCTCCTAGGACGCGGCATCGAACCTGGATCAGTGATCCCGTTCGGGCCGAGCCGTCGAAGCCCTGCCCTTCTTCGCCGAAGAACAGACAGCCGTTCGACAGCCTCGGTGCGAGCGGCTTGGGACCTTGGCTTATGGCGACTGCGGCACAACCGACGACAACCGAAACTCTCCCCGTCTCGATCGAGGACGTCCGTGCCGCCCACGCCCGAATCCGCGATTCGATCGTGCGCACGCCGACGCTCGTCAGCAAGACGCTGTCCACGCTGGCCGGCGCCACCATCTATCTGAAGTTCGAAAATCTGCAGTTCACCGCCGCGTACAAGGAGCGTGGCGCGCTGAATACGCTGCTGCTGCTCGACGCGAAGGCCAAGGCGCGCGGCGTCATTGCCGCCTCCGCCGGCAATCATGCGCAGGGCCTCGCCTATCACGCCAATAGGCTGGGCGTGCCGGCCACGATTGTAATGCCTACCACCACCCCGACGGTGAAGGTGGTGCAGACCGAGGGCCACGGCGCCAGTGTCGTGCTTCACGGCGCGACTTTCGACGAGGCTTACGCCCATGCCCGCGTGCTGGAGGCGGAGCGCGGCTATACCTTCGTCCACCCGTTCGATGATCCGCGCGTGATCGCGGGCCAGGGCACGGTGGCGATCGAGATGCTGGACGAGGTGCCGGCGATCGACACTTTGGTGGTTCCGATCGGCGGCGGCGGGCTCATTTCCGGCATGTCGACCGTGGCGCGAGCGGCCGATCACCCCATTGAAGTGATCGGCGTTCAGGCTGAGCTGTTCCCCTCCATGTACAACAAGCTGCGGCATACCGACCTGCCCTGCGCTGGCGATACGCTGGCGGAGGGGATCGCGGTGAAGCAGCCCGGCGGCCTTACCGCGCAGATGGTGGAAGCGCTGGTCGACGACATCGTGCTCGTCACCGAACGGAGCCTGGAGGAATCGGTCAGCCTGCTGCTCCAGATCGAGAAGACCGTGGTTGAAGGCGCCGGCGCGGCGGGCCTTGCGGCGGTGCTGGCCAACAAGGAGCGGTTCGCCGGCAAGACGGTGGGCATCGTCCTTTGCGGCGGCAATATCGATACCCGGCTCCTCGCTAACGTGCTGCTGCGCGATCTTGCCCGATCCGGCCGTCTTGCCCGGCTGCGCATCCGCCTGCAGGATCAGCCCGGCGCGCTCTACAATGTCGCCCGCATCTTCGATCAGGAGCGGGTCAACATTCTCGAGCTCGCGCATCAGCGGATCTTCACCAACCTTCCGGCGAAGGGACTAAGCCTCGACGTGGAGTGCGAAACGCGGGATCGCGCGCATCTCGATCGCCTGCTCTCCGCGCTAGATACCGCGGGCTATAAGGTCAGCCTAATCGAGCTCGCCTGATCAAGCTTGCCTGACCGGGCAGCCGGTTTGCCCCAATTCGGGTCAAACCGGCCGGGTGGAAATTCCTGGCTAGGCCTCTGCCTCCGAAAACCGCATGCAACTTCGTGGCGGCGGCTTTTCAGCCATCACGTCAGGATCCATATTCGTCACGGGGACGCGATCAACCAGCGCGTCGGTCTGGGGATGTGCCGGCGGTGACTGCGCCTTTTCGTTTTCCGCGTTTTTTCGTGACCAGTCCGGCGCCCTGCCCGTATCTGCCCGGGCGGCAGGAACGGAAGGTATTCACCGAACTTTCCGGTCCGCATGCCATCGAACTGAACGATGCGCTCGGCCGCATCGGCTTTCGCCGCAGCCAGTCGGTCGCCTATCGCCCCTCCTGCGTCGGCTGCACCGCGTGCGTGTCCGTCCGGGTCGTGACCAACGAGTTCGAGTCCAATAGCTCGCAGCGCAAGCTGGTTCGTCGCAACGACGATCTGGAAATCACCGCCTGCCGGCCATGGGCCACGGAGGAGCAGTTCCAGCTGCTGCGCCGCTATCTTTCCCATCGCCATCCCAGCGGCGGCATGGCGGGCATGGAGGAGCAGGATTACGCCGATATGGTCGAGCATTCGCCGGTCAATTCGGTGGTGGTCGAATATCGTGAACCGACGGTCGGCGACCGGCCGGGCCGCCTGATCGGCGCCTGCCTGACCGACCGTCAGGCGGACGGGCTGTCGATGATCTACAGCTTCTTCGATGCGGAGCCCGGCGCGCGATCAGGCCTCGGCAATCTCATCATCCTTGATCACATCCTGCGCGCCCGCGCGGCCGGCCTGCCCTATGTCTATCTTGGCTATTGGGTGAAAGGCGCGGCGCGCATGGCGTACAAGACCCGCTATCGTCCGCTTGAAAAACTGGGGCCGCAGGGCTGGACGCTGATGGCCGATGAGGATCTCGCCCCCGCGATCGAGACGAGCGAGCTCGCTTGAACGCGCCGATCAATCGTCGCTCTGCACCGTAACGTCGACCTCCAGCCGCTCCGCCCCTTCGCCAAGGCGCGATCCGGCGACAGGGGCGGCACCGGCGGCATCCAACGCGACTGCCACGCGGACGTGATGCTCCTCCGGCGACAGGCCGAGCGACGGGTCGAAGGCGATCCAGCCAAGATCGTCGACATGCGCCTCTGCCCAGCCGTGCGGGGTCGGCCGGTGATCGCCCGCCAGATCGCAATAGCCCGAGACATAGCGCGCAGGCGCCCCTGCGGACCGCGCAGCAGCGATGAACACCTGCGCCATGTCGCGCGGGGTCAATGCCTCCAGGGCGAAGGCATCAGCGGCCGTGCGGCCTGGAACAGGGCGCCCGTGATCATCGGCGAAGCGCGCCCGCACAGCACGGTTCAGCCGGTGCAGGGCCGCAATGTCACGCCCGCCACCCTCTTCCGCAGCGAATTGGGCGATGGCCGCGTCGGACGCCGTTGATGGCGTTGTGCGCAGGAAGAAGCGCGGCGGCAGCAGTTCCGCGGCGCCGTGCAACACGCCGCTGGACGAACTCGTCACCACTTCACCGGAAACGGTCAGCTCGATCCGCTCGATCGCACCCTCGCAATAAAGCATCGTCGTGGAATTGCCGAAACCGTCACGGTGCCGGGTCATACGCGAATCGCAGTCCACCGTGACATGCCATTCGGCAACCGTCTGATCATGCGTGTCGCCGGGCGTCATGCGCAGCAATTGCACGATCCTGCCCTGCGGCGCGGTGAAGGCGTAAACCGTGCGATGATCGATGGTCAGCCGCATTAGTGGAACTTGAACTGGCGCGCTATGGCCGCGTGAAGCTGATCGTTCTCGGCGATCAGCGCCTGCAGATGCTGGTGCAGGCCGGATACGATCACGTCGCTGGCACGCGTCTTGGTCGCGCGGGCGTGCCGGCTACGCGCCATGCGATCCGCCTCGCCATTGGTGCCCGTCCGCTTCGCCAATTGCGTCAGCACTTCCGTCACCTCCTCGATCGCGCCCGCGACGCTGCGCGGCAGCTCGCTGCGTGACAACAGCAGGTCGATGACATGAGCCGGAACCAGCCCGTCATTGTAGAGCCAGCGATAGGCAGTGACTGCAGAAACCGTCTGGAGAATGGTTGTCCACTGATCCCGGTCAACGGTGCCGCCAACTTGCTCGCCTTTGGGCAGCAGCAGGTGATATTTGACGTCAAGAAGCCGCGCGGTGTCGTCCACGCGTTCGGTCGCTTGGCCCAGGCGGATGAACAAGGTGGTTTGGTTGCGCAACATGCGATGCAGCGCCCCCTCGAACCCGCGGGTTTCCGCCTTCACCGCATCGACAAGCGCGAGCGTGCGATCGGGATCGGCACGATTGACCCGCTTGTCGAACACCAGCCAGGCGCCGTTGATCGCCGACCAGGATTCGCGCGTCAGCGCCGTTCGCACGGCTCGCGCGTTCATCCGCGCCATGTCCAGGCAGCGAACGATCGAGCCCGGGTTTGAAGAATCGCTCGTCAGGAACCGCGACACCGCCTCTCGCGTCAGGCTCGCGCCGGTCGCCTTGAACGCCGCTTCCGTGTCCGTCACCGTCAATGCGGACAGCCATGCCGCTTCCCCAGCGGGCCGGGCGGAGAGAACATCAAGGCGGATCGTCGCCTCGACCAGCCTCGCGATGAAGTCGGCGCGTTCGATGTAGCGACCCAGCCAGTAGAGCGAAGACGCAGTCCGGCTCAGCATCGGCCAGCACCGACAGCAAGGGGCACGGGCGAAGCGGGCTGCTCGGGATGCGGGTAAGCGACGCCGGCAGTATGCGCGCGGGAGCCACTCACAGGCTCTGCTCCTGCGTCATCCCGTTCTCGCCCATTGTCTGCGTTTGCCTATTGCCGCCATCGAGCAGCACGAAACTGTCCTTCGTGCCGCCGCCCTGCGAGGAATTCACCACCAGCGACCCTTCGCGCAGGGCCACGCGGGTCAGGCCGCCGGGCACCACCTGAACGCCCTTCGCCCCGCTCAGCACGAAGGGACGAAAGTCGACGTGACGCGGCGCCACACCGGTCTCGACCAGGGTCGGCACCGTGGAAAGTGCCAAGGTCGGCTGCGCGATATAGCGATGCGGCTCCGCCTCCAGCACCTCGCGGAATTTCGCGATTTCGCCCTTGGACGCGGTCGGCCCCACCAGCATGCCATAACCGCCCGAACCATCGACCAGCTTCACCACCAGTTCGTCCAGGTGATCGAGCGTGTAGCGCAGCGCTTCCGATTCCCGGCAGCGCCACGTCTCCACGTTGGGCAGCTTGGCCTCGCTTCCCGAATAGAAGCGGACAATATCCGGCATGTAGCTGTAGATCGCTTTGTCGTCCGCGATGCCGTTGCCAGGCGCGTTGATGATGGCGACGTTCCCGGCGGCATAAGCGGCGATCAGCCCCGGCACACCCAGCATCGAATCGGGTCGGAATACGAGCGGGTCGAGGAAATCGTCATCCACCCGCCGGTAGATGACGTCGACTTTAACCCGGCCGGCGATCGTGCGCATGTAAACCACGTCGTCGTCCACGACGAGATCGGCCGCCTCGACCAGTTCGACGCCCATCGAGTCGGCAAGGAAGCTGTGCTCGTAGTAAGCAGAATTATAATGGCCCGGCGTCAGTACGACGCAGGTGGGGTTCTGGCCGCAACCGCGTGGACTGACCGAGCGCATCGTTTCGAGCAGCCGATCCGGATAGCTGTCCACCGCCGCCACGCGAAACTGACCGAACAGCTCCGGGCATAGCCGAACCATCGCCTCCCGGTTTTCCAGCATGTAGCTGACGCCCGATGGCGTTCGCGCATTGTCTTCCAGCACGAAGAACTCGTCCGGACCGGTACGAACCAGATCGATGCCGCAGATGTGCGCCCAAATGCCGTGAGGCGGACGGATGCCAACGATTTCCGGCCGAAACTGCGGATTGAGGAAGATGAGATCCTCCGGCAGCACCCCCGCCTTCAAGATTTCCTGCGCGCCGTAGATATCGTCCAGAAACGCGTTGATCGCCTCTACGCGCTGAACCAGCCCTTCAGACAACCGAGCCCATTCGTCGGCCAGAAAGACGCGCGGGACGATATCGAACGGGATGATGCGCTCGCTTGCATCATTGTCCCCGTACACGGCGAAGGTGATGCCGAGCTGCCGAAACGTGGCTTCGGCTGCCTCCTGCCGGCGGCGCAGTTCGTCAGCCGGCGTATCGGCGAGCCATTGGGCCAGGCTTGCAAGTTCAGGGCGGCTCCCGCCGCCTGTGCCCATGATCTCGTCGAAAGCCCGAATCCCCATCAGACGGTTAACGCCTCATCGATCGTTTCGGATGCATGCTGCTGTAGATTGTTGCAGCGCACAAGCATCTACCATCCAAAAGCGTTGCGCCGGCGTTTTTGGATGAACGGTAGATCGTCTGGAAGAGGCAGGCGACGCCGGTGGGCGCCGCCCGCGTCGACGGTCAGTCGGCGTATTTCACCGAACAGCCATAAGGGCGCGCCTCTGGCACGGACACCTTCTTGCCGGCCTTCACCTCGGTCAGCGCCACCAGCAGGTGATTGCGGGCGCCGGGGATGTCCGCCTTGTCCGCGGTGGGCTTGTCGTCAATCCCGCCCTGGTAGACGAGTTTGCCCGACGCATCGATGAGATACATGTGCGGCGTGGTCTTTGCGCCATAGCCTTTGCCGACCCGGCCTTGCGGATCGAGGAGGTACGCCGTCGGCTGCGCCTTCTCCCGTGCCACGAACGCCTTGGCTTCCGCGCCGCTCATATGCCCTTGCTTGCCGGGCGCCCCGGAATTGATCGTCAGCCAGACGGCGCCCATGGAGCGCGCCCTGGCCTGGGTGGCCTGCATGTTGCCGCTGTCATGATGTTTCTGGACATAGGGGCAGCCGGGGTTGTTCCACTCCAGCACCACCGGCTTTCCGCGAAACTGCGAAAGCGTCACGGCCTGACCGTTCGCATCGACCAGGCGGAAATTGCCGGCCGGCTGACCCGTGACCTGATCGGCGCTGGCCGGGATTGCCGCCATGGCGGCGATGGTGAATGGGATAAGCAGACGCATCCTACCTCTCCTCAGTTCGTCATGCCCCCTCCGGCAGAGCCGCGAGCATGCCGCTGGTCAGCAATTGCGGCAAGACCTTTGGCCGATCCGCGCCCTGCGGGTACCACAGATAAAGCGGCACGCCGGCGCGATTGTGGGCTTCGATGAACCGGCCGAGCACCGGGTCGCCATCCGTCCAGTCACCGACCAGCACCGCGACCTTGCCTTCGGCAAAGGCCTGTCGCGCGGCGTCAGTCTCGATCGCTGCCTTTTCATTGACCTTGCAGGTGAGGCACCAGTCGGCGGTAAAATAGGCGAAGACCGGTCGTCCTTCAGCACGCAGTGCAGCCAGTCGCTGCTCGCTGAACGGCTCGGCGCCGGCAAGCTCCATCGGCGCCGCGTCGGCCGGCGCTTGCGGGCGGACCAGCACGACCGCCAAGGTTGCGAGCGCCAGCGCGGGCATTGCTGGCCACCATGTGCGCTCCCGGCCGGATTGTTGCCGCCGACCGGTCCACCACAGGCCGAAAGCGGCCAATAAGGTCGCTGCGAGGCCCAAGGTCATGCCGTTCACGCCCGCCTGCCGGCCGAGCACCCATGCCAGCGCCAGCGCCGTCACGAACATCGGCACCGACAGGATCCGGCGCAGCCGCGCCATCCACGGCCCCGGCTTCGGCAAACGGCGGCGCAATGCCGGGATGAAGCCGATTGCGAGGAATGGCAAGGCAATGCCAAGCCCCAGCCCGGCAAAGATCAGCAATGCGGCAAGCGGCGGCAGCACCAACGCCGCACCCAGGGCCGCGCCCATGAAGGGCCCGGTACACGGCGTCGCGACGAACGCCGCCAGCGCACCCGTGGCGAAGGCACCGCCAGTGCCGGCATGGCTGGCGAAGCGCGGCGTGGGCAGTTCGAATAGACCGGCGAGGTTCAGGGCGATGCCGCTCACGAGCAACAGCAGGACGCCGATGACTCGCGGGTCTTGGAGCTGGAACGCCCAACCGACGGTCGCCCCGCCCGCCCGCAGCGCCAGCAACAATCCGCCCAACGCAAGGCACACCAACACCACGCCTGCCGTATAGGCCAGCGCCTCCCGCCGCGCGGCGCCTTCCGTCTCGCCCGAGCGCGCCAGACCAAGCGCCTTGAGGCTCAGGATCGGGAAGACGCACGGCATCACGTTCAGCAGCAAACCACCTAGTACAGCGCCAACAAAGGCGAGCATCGCACCGCCAAGAGGAAATTCCTCGCCCGCAGTGCTGGCGGCAGCGGAGACGGAGCCTGGCGCCGCGGTGAGCAGAAACCCCTGCCCCCCACCGGTCGCCAGCACGCCTTTGATGGCGCCTGTCGCGGGGCTAGTGGCGGCCTTGCTGGTGAGAATGATGCGGTCACCATCGCGCACCGCATTCTGGGGTGCGGCATAGTCCACGGCGCCGCCCGCGAGTGGATAAAAGTAGATGTCCTTGGCCTCGGCACCGGCAGGAAAAGGCACGGCCAGCCGGAACTGGCCATTGGCCGACTGCCATGTCGCCGTGACACCGAGCGCCCGCGGCAGCTTCTGTCGCCACGCGTCGAAACGCGCGCGCGTTGTCTCCTCGCCGGCACCGTCACCGACGGTGAGCTCGGTCGAGAGCGTCTGGGTCTCCGGAACGCAGATCTCGGTCGTGCATACGAGATAGTCGATCTTCACCGCGATCGGCAGGCGGGTACCGGGCGCGAGCCCAGGCGGGATCATGAGGTCCACGAGCTGGGCGAACGGCGCCTCATAGACGTAGTTCATCAGGCCGCCGACGATCAGCCGTTGCGGCACGGGATAACGCAGCGCACCGGCGCGCACCCCTTTCGGGAGCGTCCACTTCAGCTGCGTTTCCACCCCGGCATCGCCAGGGTTCTGCCAATAGCCATGCCAATGCGGCTCAGGCCGCGAGTCGAACGCCAGGGTCACCGTGCTGCCCGCCGCCGGACGCACATTTTCGGCGACCAGATCGATGGCGACATGCCGCGTCTGCGCCGCGCTGAGCGGCGACAGCAATGCCATCACCGCGAAAAGAAACGCCGTTACCCACGCTTGCCTAGCCGCCATGGCACAGACATACCGCGCCCGCTCCCGCTTTGCATCAAGGTCCGTCATGAAAGCTTTGCTCGCCTCCTTGCTCGCCTCCATCGCGCTGCCGCTCTCCGTCGCACCCGCCGCCGCGCAGGAGGCTGCGCTGGAGTCGACGCAACCTGCGGCGCCGGCCGTGCCCACGACGCCGAGCACGCCGCCCAAGCTGATCATCGCGATTTCAGTGGATCAGTTCTCCGCCGACCTCTTTGCGCAATATCGCAATCGGTTCACCGACGGCTTTGCCCGCTTGCTGCAAGGCGCAGTGTTCCCCTCGGGCTATCAGAGCCACGCCAACACCGAGACCTGCCCGGGCCATTCCACCATCCTGACCGGCATGCGCCCCGCGCATACCGGAATCGTCGCCAACAACTGGATCAACCAGAAGGCCCCGCGCGCCGACAAGGAGGTCTATTGCGCCGAGGACGAGCGGATCCCCGGCACCGATCACTCCACCTACAAGCCTTCTGATCTGCACCTGAAGGTGCCGACGCTGGGCGAGATGATGAAGGCCGCAAACCCGGCAAGTCGAGTCGTGTCCGTCGCAGGCAAGGATCGCGCGGCGATCATGATGGGTGGGCACAAGATTGACGAAGTGTGGTTCTGGGGCGGCAAGGATTTCGTCTCCTATGACGGACGACCAGTTCCTCCGGCGGTTCAGCGCGGCCGGGAGGCTGTGGCAAAGCTGATCGCCCAGCCGCAGGAGCCGCTTCCCGTTCCCGCCTTCTGCCGCCCGCTGATGCAGCCGATCGAGGTCGGTGGCCAGACGATCGGCAATGGCCGGTTCGCGCGCGCTGCCGGTGACACACGGGCCTTCCGGGCATCGCCCGCGCTGGACGGCGCGGTCTTCGCGATTGCCGCCGGGCTGATCCAGGACATGAAACTGGGTCAGGGCAGCGCGCCAGACATCATCTCGATCGGTGCCTCAGCAACCGATTATGTCGGTCACGGTTTTGGCCCGGGCGGCGGCGAGATGTGCCTGCAGATGGCAGAGCTCGACAAGACGCTTGGCGGCTTCTTCGCAGTTCTCGACTCTTGGGGCCTCGACTATCAGGTCGTGCTGACCGCGGATCATGGCGGCCACGACATGACCGAGCGGCAACAACAGCGCGCCATGCCGGGTGAAAGCCGCGTCTCGGCCGACCTTTCGGTGAAGGCGATCGGAGAGGCGATCGGCCAGCAGCTCGGCATCGCCGGCCCGGTCCTGCTCGGCTCGGAGGGCGATATCTACGTTGCCGATTCGGTGCCGGCAAACCGGCGTCAGGCAGTTATCGCCGAAACGGTAAAGCGGTTGCGCGCCTTTCCGCAGGTTGCTGCGGTCCTGACGCGCGAGGAGATCACCGCGGCAGCTATCACTGCCACCCCGCCGGAGACCTGGACGCTCGCTCAGCGCGCGCACGCCTCTTATGATCCGGAACGCTCCGGCGACCTCCTGCTCATGCTGAAGCCGCGCGTGGTAGGAATCGCGAAGCCCGGGCCAGGCTATGTCGCGACGCACGGCAGCCCGTGGGATTATGATCGGCGCGTTCCGATCCTGTTCTGGCGCAAGGGCATGGTCGGCTTCGAACAGCCGCAATCAATCGAAACGGTGGATATCGCACCCACCCTCGCGGCGACGATCAATCTGCCGGTTCAAGGGCTCGACGGACGGTGCCTCGATCTTGACAGCGGGCCGGGCGACACCTGTCGCTGATCTGATCCGATGAGCGGCGCGCGCTGATCATCTACATACAACCATTTACGAGATAACCCGCATGGTAGACGGCGACGCCGTTTGCTATGCGGTTCGTTGGGGATGAGATGCGTGTCGCATCCAGGGCCCCCGACCCAGCGTCCGACGACCCAAGAACATTCAGGATCGCAGCATCGAACGCCGGCCGAAGCTTTCGGAGAGGTGTTATGAGGTCGATCATGACCACTGCGGCCTGTGCCGCGCTATGCTTTGCCGTGCCCCCGGCGCTCCACGCCCAGGGCCAGACTTCACCAGACGTTGTCTATGCGCCCAACGTCGGACCGCATCATTTGACATTGGTTCAATGGTCGGGCCGCGTGAGTCAGGAAATCGAGAGCCAACTTCAATATCCCCGCATTCCGACCCCCGAAGAGGCGGGCAGCGGGATCGTCCACGTCAAATTCCGCTGCAGCCCTAGCGGTGCTGCCGATCAGGCTACTGTGATGAAGTCGTCCGGCTCCGGCTGGCTGGATCAGGCCGCGCTTCGTGCCGTGAAGCGGCTGAAGAACCTGCACCCGCTCGCCACCGGCGCGAACCCGGATCAGAAATATGTCGCGCTTATCCTATTCTCCACGTCTCCGCGAGAACACGCACGGCAACTGGCCATGATCAACGAAGAAGCGAAACAGCGTAATGCATGGTTCAAGGGCGGCACGCAGACCGCCAGCATCATGCTGGCGCCCGACGAGAGTTGAGAGGCAAGGCTGGGCGCTGGCGGTGGCAATGCCGTCGCGCCCTGTCCTGGCGGCTTATTGAAAGCAGTGAGTTTGCATCCGTCAGGGGCGGCGCACTTCGTATGCCCGTATGCCGGTGCCGAGACGATTGGCGCCGACGGCGAGTTGTTCACCACTGACGTTTGCGACGAATGCAGGGCTTTTTTCCTGGTTCGGCGCCAAACGCGCATCATTGTCATCGATCTTGAGCCCGGCGGACGAATATTTACGCTGCTCGGCCGCGACGACGATAAGACCGCTCCAGTTTTCCTTCTGCGTTCCCTGAACGAACGTGTTGCGCGCGATCTCGCCCGTGGCGCCTTCCGGCAGGTCGATCATGTAATTGGTGCGGCTTCCCGCTGAATCGTCGAAGCTATTGTCGGTGATCGTCACCTGCGGCACGCGTAGCTTCACATAGTGGCCGCCGCGGCCTCGCTCGAAGCGGGAATTGGTGATCGTCACGCTGCCGCTGTTGGCGAGATAGATGGAGTGGGCGCAATCCTCCGTCTCGTGGCATTGGCCAAGCCCGGAGAAGGTCGAACGATCGACCGTGACACGGCTCGCGTCCTCCGTACCGCCCAGGATGCCTTCCTGGCTGTCGAGGAACATGGCGTTGCGGACGGTCAGATCACCGATCTCGATACGGATGCCCGCCCCATTTCCGTCAGGCACGCGAATGCCACGGAACACCAGCCCGTCCACGACCGAGCCGTTGCCGCGAAGGACCAGGGCGGCCTTGTCCTCGCACGCTCCTTCGAAGATTGCCGTTCCGGCTTGTCGCGCCTTGAAGGTGATCCGCCCTGCCTGCTGCACCGCGCATTCGCGATAAACACCCGGTGCGATCAAGACGGTGAAATCCTGGCCACGATTGGCCTGCAACGCCTCGTCGAGGGTCGCAAACCCCTCCCCGCTTTCCTGCACGACGAACGGCGCCGCCCCGTTCTGTCCGCTCACCGGTACGGCGGCGATCGCGACAGCGAGAAAGACGGGGGCAAAACGCATGGGGAGGGATCCTTTCATGCCCTCCTGACGCGGCGAACCCGGGCGCGGAAGTGTCAAACGCTCCATCTCTCGGCCGAACTGCTCGGAACGGGCTACCGAGGTGACTTATTGTCCCGTCGCGGCACGCTTCCACTGCGTCGCGTTTCCTGTTGCAACTGACTTAATCGGGCCGCACAAGCGTGACGAAACACGTCCATTAGGCGGAGAGGCACAATGCAAAGCTATCTGAAGCATTATATCGATGGCGCCTGGGTCGACAGCGAAGGTGGCAAGCGCCACGAGGTCATCGATCCCGCCACCGAGCAGGCAACCACCGAGATCACGCTGGGCACGGAAGCCGACGTCAACAAGGCAGTCGCCGCCGCCAAGAAAGCCTTCAAGACCTGGGCGGATTCCTCAGTGGAAGATCGCATCGCCCTGCTGGAGCGGATCATCGCGCTCTACAAGAAGCGCATTCCCGATCTCGCCGCTGCCACCAGCCGCGAAATGGGCGCCCCCATCTCGTTCGCAAACATGGCGCAGGCGCCGGCTGGCCTCGGACATTTCATGGGCACGCTGGCCGCGCTCAAGGAGTTCACCTTTTCCGAGCAGGCGGGCAAGGGCGCGCGCGTGGTGCATGAGCCGATCGGCGTCGTTGCCATGATCACGCCGTGGAACTGGCCGCTGAACCAGATCTGCGCGAAGGTCGCGCCTGCACTTGCCGCCGGCAACACCATGATCCTGAAGCCGTCGGAAGAAGCGCCGACCAACGCGATGATCTTTGCCGAGATCCTGGACGAGGCCGGCGTGCCCGCTGGCGTGTTCAACCTCGTCAATGGCGATGGTCCGACGGTTGGCGCGGCTCTCTCGGCGCACAAAGACGTGGACATGGTGAGCTTCACGGGTTCGACCCGTGCGGGCATCGCGGTGGCGACCGCCGCTGCCGCAACCGTCAAGCGCGTCCATCAGGAGCTCGGCGGCAAGGCGCCGAACGTCGTTCTGGAAGGCGCGAAGCTGGGCGAAGTGCTGCCCCCGACGCTGGCCGGCGTGATCGCCAACACCGGCCAGAGCTGTATCGCGCCAACCCGCCTGCTGGTTCACAAGAATCAGGTGAACGAGGCCGAAGAGGTCGTGAAGGCCATCATGGAAGCGACTCAAGTGGACACCCCCGAGAAGGAGGGTGCACACATCGGGCCGGTCGTGAACAAGGCCCAGTTCGAGAAGATCCAGACCCTGATTCAATCCGCACTCGACGAGGGCGCACGGCTCGTCACCGGCGGCGTTGGGCGCCCGGATGGGCGCAACGCGGGCTATTACGTGAAGCCGACGGTTCTCGCCGGCGTCACGCCGGAAATGCGGATCTACCGCGAGGAAACGTTCGGGCCGGTCGCCACCATCACCACCTATGAGGATACCGAACAGGCGGTGGAGATGGCGAACGATACCGATTACGGCCTTTCCGCCACGATTTCAGGCGACCCGGCCGAGGCGGCGAAGATCGCTGGCAAGCTACGCGCGGGACTCGTGACCATCAACTCCTGGGGCCCCAACGGCGCGACGCCATTCGGCGGCTACAAATCCTCCGGCAACGGTCGCGAGGGCGGGAAATGGGGACTGACAGACTTCATGGAAGTGAAGACCATCGTCGGCGAAAACGCCGCCTGATTGGAAAACCAACAGCGGGCGCCCTGAAGAGGGCGCCCGTTTTCATAAGGGGAGAGGGAAAATGATCGTTAGCGTTCTGTATCCGAACCACGACGGCGCCAAGTTCGACGCCGGCTATTACAAGGCGAAGCATGCCGAACTGGCACGCGAGATCTGGAACCCCGACCGGGTGGAACTGATCGAAGGGCAGGCCCCGGGCGGCGGCGCTGCGCCGTTCGCGTTGATCGCCCATTTCCACTTCGCATCGCCCGAGGCGATGGGACAGGCCATGGCCAATCCGCGGATCGGCGAGCTTCAGGCGGATGTGCCGAACTTTACGGACATCACCCCGACGATCATGGTCGGCCGCACGCTCTGATCTGATGACGGCACGCGCGCGCCTCACCACAGGCGTCGCGCGGCCCTGTGCAGGTGCGCCGCGCTCTTCAGCGCTCGTGTCAGGTTCCTTGCGAGCGCGTCCCGCACCTGAGAAGCGGCGAGTTCGCTTCACTCCGGCTTCGATATCGCCAACCGAGCACCTCGGACCAGTTCTGCGAAACCCAGGGCACGGTCGGTCGCGAACGCTTACGAGCAGTTAGAGTGAACTCAGCAGTGGGTGCTCAACGGCGTCTCGCCGGGAGAGAAGTTGTTCGCGGCACGTAGGTCGACAAGCTCAGTGCCGACGAAGGCCAGGATCCAAATCGATCCAGAATAATCACAGCGCCGACCATACGAACGCCAGGTCCAACTAAGATCTTATCGTCGGGGCAATTCGCAGCCCCGACTCGGCGCAACATCCAGTCGAACCTAACGGCCGCTGTGCGGCGGCAAGGCAGATCGCATATTCCGACGAGAGCACTAAAGGGAGCTGGCCGGCGCCGCTATCCGCAGCGCCGGATCAGCACTCTTTTAGATCAGCGGCCAGCGGGAGCTTCGGCGCCAGGAATTGCTGCCCCGGGAGCACCGCCCATCATCTGCTGCTGCTGCAGCTGGCGAAGCACCGCCTCCGGCAGGAAGTCGATCAGTTCGACATCGAAGACGAGCGTCGAGTTTCCGGGGATCGGCCCCTTCGTCTCGGCACCATAGCCGAGCTCCGGCTTGATCCAGAAGCGGTACTTGGCGCCCTTCGGCATGAGCTTCAGCCCTTCGGAGAAGCCCTTCACGACGCCGGTCACGGGAAAAGGCGTCGGCTGCTGCGACTTATCAAAGGTGGTGCCGTCGAGCAGCTTGCCTTCGTACATCACCAGCGCAACGTCGGTATCGGTCGGCTTCAGGCCAGACCCAGCCTCCAGCACCCGATATTGCAGGCCGGAAGCCGTCGTCACCACGCCAGCCGCACGCGCATTACGTGTCAGGAAATCGTCACCCTGAACTGCAAGCGCCGCCGCCGCCACAACCGCGGCGATGATGCCGGCGATCAGCCAGAGAACATAGCTGCGCTTGACCGGCGCGATCGGAACGGCGGTGACGGACGACATGGCGATCCCTCGGTCATGACCAGGCGCGAATCACCGCGCCTGGATTGCAGCGAATGTTGATAAAGTTGATGCAGACGCGCGGGTCTTACCGTGCGCCGTCACGCTCCGCACGCTTGCGCTCCAGCTTGCGGGCGCGGCGAACGGCAGCCGCACGCTCACGTGCGCGCTTCTCCGACGGCTTCTCGTAATGCCGGCGCAGCTTCATCTCGCGATACACGCCTTCACGCTGCAGCTTCTTCTTGAGCGCGCGCAGGGCCTGGTCGACGTTGTTGTCGCGAACGATGATCTGCATAAAACCGACACTTCTCCGAGATCTGAAACAGCCCGATTCCGCAAAACGGAAACGGCGGCAGCGAGCGTAGCCCGCGCCGTGAACCCGCTGCGTCTACCACTGCACCGATGTCGGCGCAACCCGCCGCGCTGTGGCGATTGCGTCACAGCACGCGCCACGCCTTTGCGCGCAGGCGTGGCGGCGGTAGAGCGCGCTTCATGACGACGCTTTCGCTCTACGACAGCCTTTCGCGCTCGCTGCGCGCATTCAAGCCCCTCGACCCGGCGAAGGGCGTACGAGTCTATTCCTGCGGGCCAACCGTCTACAATTATGCACATGTCGGCAATCTGCGCGCCTATGTCTTCACGGACACGCTGTCGCGCGTGCTGACGTGGAAGGGTTATGACCTAACCCATGTCATCAACATCACCGATGTCGGGCACCTCACCTCCGACGCGGATGCCGGCGATGACAAAATGGAGGCCGCGGCCAAACGCGCCGGCAAGGACATCTGGGCGATCGCGCGCCATTACACCGATGCGTTCAAGCAGAATCTGGCGGATCTCAACATCCGCAATCCCACACATCTGCCGCTGGCGACCGATCACATCTCCGAGATGATCGACTTCGCCGCGCAGATCGAGGCGAAGCATTGCTACCGTCTCGACAGCGGCCTGTATTTCGACGTGACCACCGTCCCCGAATACGGGCGGCTCGCGCGATCGGCGGATGATACCGGCGAGAGCCGGATCGATCCGGTCGCCGGCAAGCGTCACGCCCAGGATTTCGCTATCTGGCGCACGTCGGCGCCAGGTGAAAATCGACAGATGGAGTGGGACTCGCCCTGGGGTCGCGGTGCGCCCGGCTGGCACCTGGAATGCTCCGTCATGAGCAAGAAATATCTCGGCGAATCATTCGACATCCACACCGGCGGCATCGACCACCGCGAAATCCATCATCCCAACGAGATCGCGCAGAACCAGGCGCATTGCGGCTGCGCCGATAGCGGCGCCGCTTTTTGGATGCACAACAACTTCCTGGTCGAGCGCGCCGGCAAGATGAGCAAGTCGTCGGGCGAATTCCTGACGCTACAGGCGGTGATCGACCGCGGGTTTCACCCCCTGTCCTACCGTATGCTGTGCTTGCAGGCGCATTATCGCAGCGAGCTGGAGTTCTCCTGGGAAAATCTGGCCGCCGCTCAGGTGCGGCTGAAGCGAATCGTGCAGGCGGTGGAAGGCCTTCGTTCCCGAGCGGATGCGCCGGCAAAGGGCTCCGCAGCCGGGTACCGCGAACAGCTCGATACCGCCGTCTCGGACGATCTCAACACGCCAAAGGCGCTGCCGGTGCTTGATGCCCTGATTGCGGACAAGAAGGTGTCGCCGGCAGACCGGCTTTCCGCGTTGACCGATTTCATCGAAGTACTGGGCTTACCGCTCGACACGATCACGCGCGAAGATCTTCGCGTCCGACCGGCTTCCGCCGCCATCGACGAGGCTGCGATCATGAGCATGCTGGCCGAGCGTCAGGACGCCCGCGCGCGCAAGGACTTCGCCGCCTCCGACGCGATTCGCGACGAACTCGCCGCGGCCGGCGTCGAGGTGATGGACGGCGACCCGATCGGTTGGGACTGGCGCACCACCGCCGCCTGACACGCGCCAGCGCTAACGCACGAGCAGTTAGCGCAGCGGTGCATCCCGCTGCGCCAGGATTGGCGGGACGTAAGGCTGTTCGCCCTTGGGAATGGCCGCCGCAGCGGCTTCGATCGCTGCGATCCGGCGCCTTGTGGCGGGATGCGTCCGGCTCCGGAACAGCCCGCCGTCGATGTCGCCGCCATGCTCCCGCCAGAAGCGGGCGGCCGAGGCGGGATCATAGCCGGCATTGTGGAGGAGGACGACGCCAAGCGCGTCGGCCTCAAGCTCTACCGCCTGACCAAGCTGTGCATTGCGCCCGAGTTCCCCAAGCAGCCCCCCCTGCACGCCGGCAGCTTCAAGGCGGACACGATGCTTCAGGATGACATGCGCCAGCTCATGGGCGACGATGACGGCGGTTTCTTCATCACGGTAGCGTTCGAAAAACCGCACTCCGATCTGAATGACCTTGCCGTCTGACTGGGCAGTCATCTTCGGCCCCAGCACCACCTCAAACCGGCCGCGACAGCCTTGAGGAGCCGTCATCTCTGTCTCGTGGCGACTGCCATTCCGAACCAGCGTCGCGCTAACCGGGCTTTCCTGTCGCTCCAGCACGTCGAGCGCAGCGTCGCGGTCCGCGCTGGACGGCGGCGGCGCGTTCGCGACGAGTGGCTCCGATCCAAGGGCGGCCAGCCCGTCATTGGCGCGGATGCCGGCCGTCGCTGCCGGGGAGCCGGGCACCACTCCCTCCACCGAAATGGGCGAAGGGAAGCCGAACACCTGGCGCGCGGCGCCCTGCGACGCGGCGTCATATTGGGTGCGGGCGTGTAGAATCATGCCGCTTGCCGGCACGGTATCCCGGCACAGCGTCGCGTTCGACGTGACCAGCCGATGCGCGATGGTGGCCAGGCGCAGGTCGATGGCGCGCAGCGCCTCCAGGCTGGCGGTGTCAGGTTCGGCATGTGCAGCGGGCGCCGAAGCGGCGAGAGCAATGGAAAGAAGCGCGATCACATCAACCCGATAGGCGAGCCGGGCACGCCGCGCTATCAATCGTGGTCATGAAGGCCGTTTTACCCGCAATCGCCCGTCCGCTGCTGGAATCGCAGCTTCCGTCGGATCTGGAGGTCTCCTGGTGGTCGAGCCCGGCCGATGCAAAGGCGATGATCGCCGATGCCGAGATTGCCTGGGTCGACATGCAGCCGACAAAGCTGACCGAAGAGACACTGCGCGCGGCCGGAGACGGGCTGAAGTGGGTTTCGACCATTTACGCCGGCTTGGACGCCTTCCCCTTGGACGTGCTGCGCGCGCGTGGGGCGACACTCACCAACGGCGTGGGCATCAACGCCATTGCGGTGGCCGAATATGCCGTACTGGGGGTGCTCGCAGCCGCCAAACGCCTGGATGAGGTGATCCGCGCGCAGGACCGGGCCGAGTGGCTGCGCGATTCGCCGGGCAAGATCGAGCTTGCCGATACGAAAGCCATCGTCATCGGATATGGTGCGATCGGCCGTCTGATCGGTGAGCGACTGTCGGCGTTCGGCGTCGAGGTCACGGGCGTGACCCGTTACGGCAGCAATGGCACGCTCACCCCCGACAAGTGGCGGACGCAGCTTGGCGCATTCGATTGGGTGATACTCGCAGCTCCCTCCACTGGAGAGACCAAGTCGATGATTGGTGAGCCCGAGCTTGCGGCGATGAAGCCGAGCGCGTGGCTGATCAACATCGCGCGCGGCGACATGATCGATGATGATGCCCTGTTGTCAGCATTGCGCGACGGGAGGATTGGCGGTGCGTTCCTCGACCCGACCAATCCGGAACCGCTACCGTCCGATCACCCCTTGTGGACGGCGCCGAATTGCATGATTTCCATGCATCTGTCCGGACGCAGCCAGACCAAGATGTTCCAGCGCGCTGGAGCCATGTTCCTTCGCAACCTGGCCGCATACCGTGCTGGGCGGCCGATGGAGAATGTCGCGGATCTCGACCGCGGCTATTGATCAGCCGATCAGACCATCGTCATCGGCCGCAAGCACGCGGCCCATGGCATCAAACAGATTGTCCATTGCGACCGGCTTGAAGATCACCTCGTCAGCGCCAGCGGCGAGGCAGCGCTCGCGCAGATCGATCGCCGTATCAGCGGTAACAACGATGATGGGAACGCGCGCCTTCTGATCCGAGCGGGCGCGGATGTGGCGAATCGCCGTAATCCCATCCATGCCGGGCATGCGAAGATCGACCAGGAGCATGTCGAACTCCTGATCGTCTAGCAGCCGCAGCCCTTCCTCTGCGCTTTCCGCCTCGATCATGTCCGCCCCGGCCACGTTAAGCATGTCGCGGACGACACGGCGGTTCATCCTATCGTCCTCAATAAACAGGACGTTCATGGCCGCAGGCCAGACAGGCAGGCTAATCGTTCCATTGCCACCGTGATTATTGTCTCAAGCGGCGCGGGAAACAAGAGCCGAGACGTTAGGTTCGTCGCTAAACACGGCCTGGACTAGCGCTTCTTTGCCAATCGGCTTGGTGATGAAGCGAGACACGCCTGCTTCGGCCAGCCGCGTCTGTTCAAGCGGCTCCAGACGCGGCCCGAGCAACGCGATCCGTGCATCCGGCGCGGCCTGAGCCAGCGCACGCACAGCCGCAACCATGTCATCGCTCGCGCGCAGGGTCTGATCATCCAGAAGCAGCGTTGCGGGCTGCTGGGCTTGCAGCGCGTCCTGGGCCTCATCGGCAGTGGCGGCGAAGGTCACTGCCCCGCCTACGGGCGACAACAACGCCTTGAACATGGCCCGCGTGATCGGGTTGCGATCCAGAACCAGCACGCCTGCGCCCGACACCGCTTCCGCTTCATCCGCGATGGCCGGCTCATAGGGCAGATCGAGCACGAACGTTGCGCCATCACCCTCCGCGCTGACCACCGTCACGTCTCCGCCCATCGCGCGGGAGAGATTGCGGCAGATCGACAGGCCGAGCCCGGTGCCGCCGAACTGGCGGGTCGTTCCGGCATCCGCCTGACGAAACGCCTCGAAGATAATCTCGTGCTTGTCCGGCGCGATCCCGATGCCCGTATCTGCGACAACCAGCCGCCACCGGGCGTCCACAATGCTGGCAGATACGCTGACATGACCGCTCGCGGTGAACTTCACCGCATTGGAGAGCAGGTTGAAAACGATCTGCCTGAGGCGCGTGGCATCTGCCATCGCGCAAGCCGGCGCGTTTGCCAGATCAAGGGAGAAGCCGATCCCCTTGGCACGCGCCTGATCCTCCCAGATCCGCGCTGCGTCCAATATCGTGCGCTTGATATCGGTCGGCGCTTCCTCGATCGTCATCCGTCCGGTTTCGATCTTCGCCACATCCAGAATGTCATCGACCAAAGCGCGCATCGTCATGCCCGCACCATGAACGACGGACAGTCGATCGCGGGTCGGCAGGTCGGTTTCCGGATCAGCGAGCATCACCTGCGTCATGCCAAGGATGCCATTCAGCGGCGTGCGAATCTCATGACTGGTGGTTGCCAGAAACTCGGTCTTTGCTGCCAAAGCCTTGCCCAGCGCCGTGTTGGTGCGCGCCAATGCGTTGCGGCTCCGCCGGATCGTGACGATGCCAATCACGAGCATGGCGATGATGAGCAACGTGCCAAGAAACAGCCATTGCTGGGTGCGGGCGCGGGACCGCTCCAGCTCGACCGTCTTTTGCAGATCGGCCGCCTTCAGTTGCGCGATGCGCAGATCCTGATTGGCAAAGTCGAACTGCGCATTGGCGATGGCTGCGCTGTTGGATCGGGCGGTCGCCGTTGCCTGATCGTCCAGCCGCTTCAGCGCCGCGAGATGCTGAACCGCAAGGTCACTGCGGCCAAGCTTGGCATATATCTCATACGCAACCTCGTGCGACGAGCGATCCGGTGGCAAAGTGTTCTCTAGATCCTTGCCGCTAAACCGTTCGGCGATCAGGCGCTCGGCCCTGTCGATGTTCCCACGTTCAAAGGCCGACTGGGCTGCAAGTGTGATGAAGCCGTCGCGATGCGCCGCCGCCTCCGGCTTGCTGGATAGGGCAAGCCCCTCGGCTATCGTCCGATCCGCGGCCGCCAGATCGCCTTTGGCGAGTAGAACTTCCGAAATGTTGATCAGAACCTGGGCCTGCAGTGCCGGGCTCTTCATGTCCCGCGCAAAGACCAGTGCCTTGCGCAGTTCGGATTCGGCGCGGCTAAGGCGATTAAGCTCTCGCAGCGCCATACCACGGCCGTTGTGGATCGCGAGCGACAGGCCCGGATCGGCGCGGTAGGCGGCCATCGCTTCGTCGTAGTAGCGGAGCGCTCCTTCATAATCGTTGCCAGTGGCATGGACCAAGGCGATGGTGATCAGTGCCTTCGCGCGGCTCCGCGTATCGCCCAAGTCGCGAAAGAAATTGTGCGCGCGTCGGAGATCAGACAGTGCACGCCCAATCTGCCCCGTGGCGTATAAAACCCCACCTTCGGTGAGCAGGATGTCCGCGTGGAGTTGCGTTCCAGGCGCGATCTTTTCTACGATCCGCCTTGCTTCGCCCAAAGCCTGGGCGGCACGCTGCGGCTGCATAACCCGGCTGTGCCCTTCCCCGATCAGCCACAAGGCTGTCGCTTCCATCTGAAGCGATTTCGTTCGACGAGCATAGGCAAGCGCTGACTGAGCTTCGGCAACTGCATCCGCAGGCTCCGTCAGCATTCGTGACTTGATCGCAGCCGTGAGAGCTTCGAACTTGGGATCACTGATTCTTGAGGCAGGAGAAGCCGCGACGAGGACCATAGGCAATGCGAGAACGAGCAGGCAACGCCGCCAGAAGGTGATCACCCGCGCTTCCATGCCGTCGCCAGAGTGTTGAAGGTCGCGCGACTGTCTTGCGAGACAAAGTGATGCCGATCTTCATCCAGGAAGGTGGTGAGCGCCTCCAGCGAGATCGGGCGACTGATCAGAAAGCCCTGAACCATGTCGCAACCCATGACGGTCAAGAGCGCAAGCGCCGCATGAGTTTCTACGCCTTCCGCCACCACCTCCATCTCGAGTGCATGCGCGAGATCGATCGTGGAGCGCACGATTAGCGGGTCGCGGTTCGAGCTCGTCAACTGGGTGACGAACAGCTTGTCGATCTTCAGCTCACGGGCGGGCAGTTGCTTCAGATAGGCCAGACTTGAGAGACCGGCGCCGTAATCATCGATCGCGATGACGATCCCGATATCGGCAAATCGCTGAAGGTTGGCGATGGCCGAAGCAGGATCACGGATGACCGACGTTTCGGTGACCTCAAAGCCAAGCTTCGCATCCGCCTCGGCAACCATGTGGCACGCGGCGTCCACAAATGCCTGATCGCCGAGCAACTGGCCCGAAATGTTGATGAAGATGCGCAAGTCGTGCCCGGCGGCAAGCAGCCGACGCTGGTCCTTGATCGCGCGCTCGATGGTCCAGATCGTGAGCTGATCAATGAGACCACCATCTTCCGCGACGCCGATGAAGTCCCCCGGCAGGATCAGCCCGCGCGACGGATGCTGCCACCGCACCAACGCCTCAGCGCTGCCGATCTCCTGCCGCCGCACGTGGATCTTTGGCTGATAGGCAAGGAACAACTGGTCCTCGGCGATGGCGAGTTTCAGTTCTCGGGCGAGCGACCTGCTTTCGCGCGCATCAAACCCCGCCACATCATGTCGGACGGGCATGTGCGCCGCGCGCGCCTCGGCAAGTGCGGCCTCGGCCTCCTCGACTAGGCGCACTTCATCGAGATGCGCCGCAGGTCCTGCCGCTGCCCCGAAACAGATCTCGAGCGCGTAGATCTCCCCATCCAGAACGAACTGCTCCTCGCAAGCGCCCCGAAGCAGGTCCAGCGTCTGGTCAAGTTCACCCGCGTCCGCCCCTTCGAACGCAAGCTCCAAGGTGGTTCGGCCAACCACCGTCAACCGCACGTCCGGCGCCGCTTGGGACAGTCGGGACGAGACGTCGGCGACTAGCAGGTCGCTGCGTGCGCAGCCCAGATAACGGCGAACCGCGGCGAAGTTCGCGATTTCCGCCAAGATAAGGAATCGCCAGGCCGGCCGCTGCGCCACTGCGGCGGGTAAGCTCGTCAGCGAGCCGCGCCGCACGACGGGCGCCTTCACGGGATTGATGCCGGAACCGACCATATTGGTTCGAATACTAGGCAGGTTTGAAGATACCCTTAATTCATCAATCATCAGTGCGGCAGCAGTGCTTACCTTAATAAACTCTCTTGAAAGTTGGTAAAGGGAACGTTAACTACAAACCCGCGTCCGGTGGACGTGAAAACTAGGGAGTTCAAGATGCTCGCTTTCATTCTCGCCCTGATCTACGGCGG
>NZ_LSKH01000219.1:0-960 GCF_001557395.1 Sphingomonas sp. CCH5-D11
GCTATGTGCCCGCGACCAGCGCGACGCTGGGGTTGGTCGACCGATTGTTCAGCCGCGTCGGTGCGTCGGACAATCTGGCGCGCGGGCGCTCCACCTTCATGGTCGAGATGGTCGAAACCGCCGCCATCCTGGCGCAGGCGACGCCCAACAGCTTCGTCATCCTGGACGAAGTGGGGCGCGGCACCTCGACCTATGACGGGCTCGCGATCGCCTGGGCGGTGGTCGAGGCGATCCATGAGGACAATCGCTGCCGCTGCCTGTTCGCGACGCATTACCACGAACTGACGCGGCTCGCCGAGCGCTGCGACGCTTTGTCGCTGCATCACGTGCGGGCACGCGAGTGGAAGGGCGAGCTGGTCCTGCTGCACGAAGTGGCGGAGGGGCCGGCGGATCGCAGCTATGGCCTTGCCGTGGCGCGGCTCGCGGGCATGCCACCGGCGACGGTGGCGCGGGCGAAATCGGTGCTGGCGAAGCTGGAGGCGGGTCGCGCAAAGACCGGCGGGCTGGCGGCGGGGCTGGATGATCTGCCGTTGTTCGCCGCGGCAGCGGCGGCAGTGGAGGAAGCGCGCGATCCGCTGCGCGAAGCGGTGGAGGGGCTGGATGTCGACACGCTCTCGCCGCGCGAGGCGCTGGACCAGCTTTACCGGTTGAAGGCGTTGGTTCGGGAAGCGTGACCTGCCACCTTCCGTCATGCCGGGCTTGTCCCGGCATCCACCGGCCCGCGCACCCATCGGCAAGATAAATCGCGGCACAGTGGATGCCGGGACAAGCCCGGCATGACGGGGTGGGTGGGGCAGTGTCTTTTTCCGTTCGCCCTGAGCGTGTCGAAGCCTGTCCTGAGCTTCGCCGAAGGGGGGCGTGTCACGGGCGCTGGAGCGTGGGGCACGTGCTTCGACAAGCTCAGCACGAACGGGGTTGGTGGTTCGTTCACCTTCTGCAGCCAGGTCGCCCGCTTGATCC
>NZ_LSKH01000220.1:0-311 GCF_001557395.1 Sphingomonas sp. CCH5-D11
GGGCCCCTCTGGCACCCCATCAATTGGGTGTGATGTCGGACCGCGTTTTCCAGGGCCCGGTTTCATCGTGACGTTTGCGACCGAGCCCCCAGATGTGGAGTGTGCGATGACGGCCGCTGTTGGCATGCCCTGTCCGATCTGCCGCGTGCCGCTGGTGATGAGCGAGCGCCAGGGGGTGGAGATCGATTACTGTCCGCAATGCCGCGGGGTCTGGCTGGACCGTGGCGAGCTGGACAAGATCATCGAGCGAAGCGCCGCCGAACTGGGCGGATCGCCGACGCCTGCCGCCCCGCCGCCGCCGCCCGCTTATC
>NZ_LSKH01000221.1:0-8624 GCF_001557395.1 Sphingomonas sp. CCH5-D11
TGTCGTCGCCATAGGAGACGAAGCCGTCGACATCGGCGGGGTCGAAGCCGGCCTCGTCGCAGGCGGCAAGGATCGCCTCGACCAGCACGCTGCGCTCGGGCAGGGGGGAGGCGCCGCGCTTGTATTGCTTCAGGCCCACGCCGGCGATGGCGGTGGTGCCGTAGAGGGGATGCGTCACGCGGCGCGACTCCAGATGATGGTGGGAATGGAGTCGTCGCCGACTTGCGTGCGGCCGATCTGGCCGGTCAGCTTTTCGCCCAGCGCCGGATCGATCCGGTCGGGATCCTCGAGCCGCCCGAGCAGGCGGATGCCGCAATCCTCGACCTCCGCCAGCACGGTCGTGAACGGCAAGCCGAGCGACTCGGCGCCCCCGAAGGCGTGCCAGGTGCGCGTCCAGGAGAAGACGGTAGCCGCCATCGGCCGCTCAACCCAATGCACGCCGGTGGTGCCGCACGCGCCGCAGCGATGGCCGGCGGGCCAGATCCAGCGGTCGCAGCCGTCGCAGCGCGGCAGCGTCAGTTTCCCTTCTTCCAGACCGTTCCAGTAAGGTGCGTCCGCGCCGTCCGCTCGGCTCATGCCCCGGTCCGTTCGACAGGTGTCCATTCGAGGGGCAGGTTCTCGAGCGCCATGACCGTGCCGGTGCGGAACGCGTGCTTTTCGCCTGCCACCGGCTTGAACGACGGAATGCGCTTCACCCATTCCTCGGTCAGGATGCGCAGCTCCGCGCGGCCGAGGACGTGGCCAATGCACAGATGCGGCCCGCTGGAGAAGGTGAGGTGCGCGGTGCGCTTGCGATCGATGTCGAACGCATTGGGCGCATCGAACTTGGCGGGATCGCGACTGCCGAGGCACAGCACGCACAGCACCATCTCGCCGGGGTGCAGCGTGGCGGCGCCGATCGTTTGTTCCTGCACCACGAGGCGCGGCGTGTTGACGACGCCGTAGAGGCGGATCGCCTCGTCGGCGAAGGCCGGGATCAGCGACGGATCGGCGGCGAGGCGCGCCTGAAGCTCGGGCATCTGCGCCAGCTGCTGATAGGCGAAACCAGTGACGTTGGTGACCGTGTCCATGCCGCCCAGGAACAGCACGAAGCTCATGGCGAGGATCTCGTCCTCGTTCATCGTGCGCCCGCCAATGTCGACGGTGATGAAATGGCTCATCAGCTTGTCGTCGGGGTGCGCGCGCTTTTCCTCGATCAGCGCCTTCATCTCGCCGAGGATCAGGGCGGAGAGGCGGCCCATTTCGGCGGCGTTGTTCTGATTGTCGAAGAACGCCTCGGCCAGTTCGCGGAACTCGCGCAGTCGGGCGAGGTCCATGCCCATCAGCTCCATGAAGACGCTGACCGGGAACACCTTGGATACGTCGCCCTGGAAGTCGCAGCGGCCGCTGGCGGCGACATGATCCACCAGCTTCTGCGCCCAGTCGCGGATCTGCGGTTCGATCGCCTTGATCGCGACCGGGCCGAACATCGGCATCATCGCGCGGCGATACGGCAGGTTCTCGGGCGGATCGAGGCTCAAGGGAATGAAGAACGGCGGGTTCTCGACGCGCGGGATCTGCATTTCACGGACGGAGAAATGCTCGGGATCGGTGACCACCGCGGTGATCGCGTCGAAGGCCTTCGCGATCCAGTGGCCGCCATTCAGCGTCGTCCAGAAGATCGGCGGCGCATCGGCCAGTGCCTCGGCATAGCTGCCCTGCACGTCCTCGCCGATGCGCGGATCGGCATAGATGTCGAAATCGAAGATGAGATCGGCGGGGATGTGCGCGGGCACGGGGCTCGGCGCGGCGGCGACGGCGGCATGAGCGTTCATGGCAGGCTCCTCAGCGGACAGCTCTTATCGGACTCTGGACAGGCGCTCATGCGCGCCGGCGTAGAGTTCACGCACCGCGGGCTTCGACAGCTTCCCCGTCGCGAGCCGCGGCAGCGGGTCGGCGGAGAAGGCGACGTAGCGCGGCACTTTGTAGTTGGAGAGGTTGGTGTCGCAGTAGCGGATCAGCGCGGTGACATCGATCTCGGCCGGGCCGTGATAGACGACAAAGGGCGTCTCTCCGAACTTGGGATCGGGCGCAGCGATCGCCAGCGCTTCGGTGACGCCGGGAAATTCGCACACCACGCGCTCCACCTCGGCGGCGGAGATGTTGAGTCCGCCGGAGATGATAAGATCCTTCAGCCGGTCGACGAAGGTGAGCAGGCCGTTCTCGTCCAGCGTGCCGATGTCGCCGGAATGAAGCCAGCCGTCGCGGATCGTCTTCGCGGTCTCCGCCGGGTTGCGCCAATAGCCTTGCATCATGCCGGGCGAGCGCATCACGATCTCGCCGGGCTCACCGGGATCGCAGTCGGTGCCGTCGGGACGCACGACCCTCAGGTCCATGAAGATATTGCCCCAGCCGCATTTCTCGGGCGAGTCCATGGCGAGATGCTCGGGCATCATCGTCGCGTTGCCGCCAATCTCGGTCTGGCCATAGATCTGGCGGATGGTAATGCCCTTGGCCTTGTAGGTTTCCAGCAGCTGGCGACTGACGCGCGCGCCGCCCGCCGTGGCGAGTTTGATGGACGACAGGTCGGCGTCGGCGAACTCGGGTAGGGCGGCGATGAACTCGAAGAAGGCGGGCACCGCGCCGAAGCAGGTGATCCGCTCGCGCTCGATCAGCCGCAGCGCATCGGCGGGAACGAATTGCGGCACCATGTAGATGGTGCAGCCCTGGGTCGTATAATGCATCAGCTGAACGAAGCCGGCCGAGGTGTTGAGCGGCGCAAGGCTGATGACCCGCGAGCCGGGCGCCGAACTCGTTTCCTCCACCGCCCAGCTGGCGGCGTAGGCCGTCATCGAGCGGTTGGTGAAGACCACGCCCTTCGGCTTGGCGGTGGAGCCGGAGGTCGCGATGATGACGACCGGCGCGTCAGGCTGCGGATCGTGCGACGGGGTTACCGGCGCGCCGTGGCGCAATGCCTCGATCTCCGCCATGGCGCGGGGTGAAGGGCCGGCATCCGCCATGTTCCCGCTGTGCGCCGGATCGGCGAATGAGATGGCCGGTTCGGTGGTTTCCACCAGTTCGGCGATCTCGCGCGGGGTGTAGCGGAAGTTGACCGGGTTCACGATGCCGCCGGCGCGGATCGTGCCCATGATCAGGGCGACATAGGCAAGGCTGTTGGTGGCGCAGATCGCGACGCGGTCACCGGGCTGGAGTCCGTCGGCGATCAGCATCGCAGCAACCCGGCCTGACCAGTCGTGATAATCGCGGTAGGTGAGCACATCGCCATCGAGGACCACGGCTGGCTGATCGCCCCGCATCCTGGCCCACCATGCGACGGCATTCGGCAACGTCTGCGGCATACGTTCCTCTCCGACGCCGGCTTGGCCAGCGCACGTTCTCCTTGTTGTTGCTGAAGCTAAAAAGGCGCCAACCTAATAGCAATAGTTTTTTCTTTGGCGGGGACTTGTCGCGATGCGTCCGATGGCGTTACCTATTCACCGTAGGTTGAGCGGCACGCGATGCTGCCGACCCAGGAGAGGGCGCGCGAATGAGCTACGATTACGTGATCGTGGGGGCGGGAGCAGCTGGATGCGTGCTTGCCTATCGGCTGTCTAAGAATCCCCGGATCGCGGTGTGCCTGATCGAGGCTGGGCCGCGCGACACGCACCCGTTCATCGCCATGCCCAAGGGGCTCGCCAAGGTGATGGCGGATCCCAAGCATCTATGGGCTTATGCCAGCGAGCCCGACGCCTGCACCGGCGAACAATCCGAGATGTGGGTGCGCGGGCGCGTGCTGGGCGGATCCACCTCCACCAACGGCATGATGTATGTGCGCGGACAGCCAGCCGACTTTGATGCGATCGCCGAGGTATCGAGCGACGACTGGAGCTGGCAGCATATCGGCGCGGCTTATGCGGCAATGGAACGGCATGAGCTGGGCGCGGCCGAGACGCGTGGTGCCACCGGGCCGCTCAAGGTGACCATGCCGACGCTGCGAGATAAATTGTCGGAAGCGCAGATTGCCGCGGGCGAGGCAATGGGGTGGCCGCGCAAGGAAGATGTCAACGCACCCGACAATGGTGACGGCATTGGCTTTACGCCGCGCACCATCGCCGGCGGCAAGCGACAGAGTGCCGCAACCGCCTTCCTGCGTCCGGCGGAGAAGCGCGCCAACCTGACGGTGATGACCGACTGCACCGTAGATCGCATCACCTTCACCGGTAAGCGTGCCACCGGCGTCGAGGTGGTGCGCGACGGCAAACGCGAAACGGTGACGGCGAAAGGCGAGGTGATTGTCTGCGGCGGCGCAATGGCTAGCCCCGGTGTGCTCGAGCGATCGGGCATCGGCGACAGAGCGCGGCTGGAGGCGCTCGGCATTCCCTTGATCCACCACAATCCGGAAGTTGGCGAAGGGCTGATCGAGCATCGCGGGCTGATTGTGCAATGGAAGGTCAAGCGCGACATTTCGCAGAACAAGCAGTTCCATGGCTGGCGACTTCTGCGGTCCGCTGCGCAATATTACCTGACTCGCTCCGGTCCGATGGCGGCGGCGGCTTATGAGATCGGTGGCTGGTTCCGCACGCGACCGGGGCTGAACCGGCCCGACGCGCAAATGCTGGTCGCACCATTCTCCTTCGATTTCGCCAAGCAGCGGCAGGATGTCGAGCGCTTCCCGGGCATGCACGTGGTTGTCTATCCGCTGCGTCCGACCTCGCGCGGCAGCATTCATGTTACCACCCGTGATCCGGATGCGGCGGCGTCGTTCCGGCCGAACTATCGCGCCAACGACGAAGACCGCGCCGCGATGATCGGCGCGATCCGGGTCGTACGCGATTACGTCCGCCAATCGCCGCTGGGCGAACTGGTCGGAGAGGAGACCATGCCGGGCGCGCAGTACGAGACCGATGCGCAGATCCTGGAGGCCTACGATCGCTACGGCACGTGCGGCTATCATGCGGTCGGCAGCTGCCGGATGGGGAGTGACGCGGCGTCAGTGGTCGACCCCCAGCTGCGCGTGCGCGGCGTCGACGGGCTGCGTGTCATGGACACATCGATCATGCCCGCGATCCCCGCCGGCAATACGCAGGGCCCGACCATGGCGATGGCGTGGCGCGCTGCGGATCTGATCCTGCGCGATCAAGCCACCGTACGGGCATGATCGTTATCTATTGACATTAGGTTTGCAACGGCCGAAATTCCGGCGACGCGACAGAAGATCGCGCAATCTGTTTTCCAGAGAGGATGTTGAAGGATGAAGCGTTCCTTGCGGCTCGCGTTGGTGGCGCTGACCTCCACCACAGCGATTGTGCCCCTAACCGTTCAGGCGCAGACGGCACCGGATGGTGGCCCCACGACGGCGCAGGAGCCCGCCACCGGCGGGGTCGAGGCATCCGCGACCGGCGAAACCCGTCCCGCCAATACGACGCCCTCCGCAGCCGGGGATGGCGAGATCATCATCACCGCCCGGCGCCGTGACGAGCGCCTGCTCGACGCGCCGGTCGCGGTCACCGCGGTCGGCGGCGAGACGCTGACCCAATATCAGGCAACCCGCGTCAGCGACATCGCGACCCTCGTGCCCTCGCTGATCGCCGGAAAGGCGGCGTCAGGCTCCTCCGCCAGCATCTTCCTGCGCGGCGTCGGCTCGACCGCGCTGAGCGCGGGCTTTGACCAGTCGGTGTCGTTCGTGATCGACGGCCTGCCGATGAGCCGCGGGCGCGAGATCAGCCTGCCGCAGTTCGACATCCAGCGCGTCGAGGTGCTCAAGGGTCCGCAGGCTTTGTTCTTCGGCAAGAACACCACGGGCGGCCTGATCAACGTATCAAGCAACAACCCCACCAACACGTTCGAAGGCGGGATCAAGGGCGGGTACGGATTCAACGCCGACGAACATTATGTCGAAGGGTATCTGTCAGGTCCGGTGTCGGATACGCTGCGCGCGCGCGTCGCCGGCCGTTATTCCAAGGCAAAGGGTGCCTTCACCAACACGGCGGCAGATGAGTACACCAACTACATTCCGGGGCAGTTGCGCACCCGCGATCGGGACCGGCGCGGCTTTTCGGAAGCCTATGGCGCGCGCGGCACGATCGAGTGGGAACCGAGCAGCGCTTTCAACCTGCAGGTGAAGGGCGGCTTCACCAAGGTAAAGGATGGCGGCCCGACCGACATCGTAGAGCGGCTGTGCGGCGGTGGACGGACGACCCCGCTAGCAGCCAACGGCATTCCGCCCAGCCCCAATGCGGATTGCCGCATCAACGGCCGGTCGGATCAGTCCGCCATTCCGATCCAGGTGGCTGAGGCCAATTACCGCTACGCCCGTGACGGCAACATGTACGGCGATTTCGCATCGCAATATGGCATCGTGACCGCGAACGTGACGAGCGACCCTTTCGACGTCACCTCGATCACCGGCTATTACCACTTCCGCCAATATGATCTGAATAACGTGTCGGGCGAAGCTTATCCCGCGGGGTTCAGCCAGCTTGCCGATTTCGACCAATTCTCTCAGGAACTGCGCTTCCAGTCCAAGTTCGACGGGCCATTCAACATCCTGTTCGGCGGCTTCTACGCGCATGGCGATTTCGTCTTCAACACCGACGCTTACATCGCGCCGCTGCCGTTCGACCCGGGCACGGGCACGTTCGTCAGCTTCAAGCGGGACAATGGCTTTCAGACCGACTCGCTGTCGTTCTTCGCGGAAGGCACATTGAACCTGTCGGAGCAGTTCGAACTCTCGGCAGGTGCGCGCTACAGCTCCGAGGCGCGCGACAGCTATCAGCGCTCACTTCCCGCCAATGCGGCCTTCTCGGCCGCCTTCCCCGGCGGGATCGTCGTGACCGATCGCTACCGCGACGACAATATCTCTCCGCAAGCGACGATCCGGTTCAAGCCGGATACCGACACCACGCTGTACGCCTCGTACAAGCAGGGCTTCAAGGCAGGCGGCTTCAACATCTCGCAGGCGCTGACGCCGGCCCCGACCGCCGTGTTGCAGGATCAGGGCCGCTTCGGCGCGGAAACCGCCGAGGGCGGCGAGATCGGCTATCGAACGCTGGCCTTCGGTCGGCGGCTGACCTTCAGCCTGACGGCGTATCGCTACGAATATAAGGATCTGCAGGTCCAGTTCTTTGACCCCACCACTGTTTCGCTCACCGCGGGCAACGCCGGCAAGCTGCGCACCCAGGGCGTGGAGGCAGACTTCAACTTCCGCGTGCCGGGAGTCGATGGCTTCAGCCTGCGTGGTGCAGCGGCCTACAACGATGCCAAGTACCAGGACTATGTCGGCCAATGCTATCCGGGGCAGACGATCGCGCTGGGCTGCAATCTCCAGCCCGCCGGCGGCGTCTTCAACGCACAGGATTATGACGGACGAACGCCCCCGAAGGCGCCCAAGTTTGCCGGGCGCGCCGGCTTCACGTTCGAAGTGCCGGTGACCGACTCCGGATGGTCGGTGCGTGCCTCCAGTGATGTGAGCTATACGTCGAAGTATAATTTCACCGACGCGCTCCGTCCCGACGCCATTCAGAAGGGATATGCGAAGCTCGACGCGGCACTGGCGCTCAACAGTCCGGACGAACGCTGGACGCTGTCGGTGATCGGCCGCAACCTCACCAACAAGCTGGTGGTCACGGCAGCGAACGACATTCCGTTCACGGGCGGGACCGGCGGCGGGACGGCCGGCCCTGGCGTTACCGCCGACATGTCTGCCTTTGTCGACAACCCGCGCGAAGTGTTCGTGGAACTGGCGCTCAAGTTCTGATCTGTGTCCTCCCGGAAAACCTCAAAGGGGCGGTGCGTTCACCGCCCCTTTTTTCGTGTCACCTGCTGCCGTAACGCGCGCGAAGACCGGCAAGCAGCACCTGCAATCCTTCCTTGAAGATCTCCTCGTCCGACGGTGCGAGTTCAAGCGCTTCGGCAAGACGGGGGAAATGGGCAGAATCCACCTCGGGCATGGCCGGGATGTGGTGGGTTTCCGCAGCGGCCGCGAAGAGCGACGAGCCATAAGTGAACTTCTCGATCACCTCATGCACGATCATGTGCGTGGCGAGCGGATACGGACAGTCGCGCAAACCGGCTTCGTAGGCGGGGAGCATCAATCGCCGCGGGAAGAAGCGTAGCGAAAGCGGCGCGGCATTCGGGTGCCGGAGGGCAACGCGGCGGGTGGCGCAGCTGAGTTCGATCATCCGCGTCTCCCAATCGGTGGACCATTCCTCCTGCTCGTGGCCGACTTCTGAAAGCAAACTGCGCGCGACCTCTGCGAGAAGCTCCTCCTTGTCACGGAAGTGGTGGTAGAGCGATGGCGCACTGACACCCAGCTCCTTGGCGACAGCCTGCAGGCTCAGGGCGTCCAGTCCCTTCGCATCGATGAGCCGTAACGCCGCCCCCGCAGCGGCCTCACGCGTGATCAGCGGAGACGATGGGCGTCCTGCACGCGGCACGCGACGCTTGCCGTCAACGGTCGTCTTCGTCCTCTTCGCGACTGCAGGTGTCATGATGTTCATGCCACTAAGCTAACCGGCTTACTGCTTGACGACCAGAGCTTGCTCCACATAGCGGTAATCTACGATGATTAGATTGCGAGATCGCGCGGGGAGAGGATCAATGAGCAGCTACGACGTGGTGATCGTTGGTGCGGGCCATGGCGGGGC
>NZ_LSKH01000222.1:0-8882 GCF_001557395.1 Sphingomonas sp. CCH5-D11
CCCGCCTGTCCAAGCTCGACGGGCTCGATCTGCGCGGCGTTGCCATCCACATCGGCAGCCAGCTTCTGGACCTGTCGCCGCTGGAAGCCGCCTATACGCGCATCGGCGCCTTCGTTGCCGAGCTTCGTGCGGCGGGGCACACCATCACCCACGTCGATCTGGGCGGAGGGCTTGGCGTCAATTACAAGGCCGGCGACGTGCCGCCCGATCCCGCCGATTTCGGCGCAATGGTCGCACGCGTCACCAGGGATTGGGACGTCACCTTGATGTTCGAGCCCGGACGCGTGATCGCCGGCAATGCGGGTGTGCTGCTGACCGAGGTGATCTGGGTGAAGCCCGGCGTCACGCACCCCTATGTGATCGTTGATGCCGCCATGAACGATCTGGCACGCCCTGCGCTCTACGATGCCTGGCACGATTTCGAGGCCGTGCGGCCCAGCGGTGAACGGATGGTCGCGAGCATCGCCGGCCCCGTCTGCGAAACCGGCGATACGTTCGCGCGCGATCGTGAGATTGATCTGGTGAAGTCGGGTGATCTCGCCATCTTCAGAACGGCCGGCGCCTATGGCGCGACCATGGCCTCGACGTACAATTCGCGCCCGCTCGTGCCGGAGGTACTGGTTGATGGCGATCGCTATGCCGTGGTCGCGGATCGCATCTCGGCGGAAACGATCCTCGCCGCCGAGCGTGTCCCGGACTGGCTGTGAGCCTGCATAGCCTTCCAATCTTCGTGCGGCTTCAAGGCCGCCCGGTGATATTGGCAGGCGACGGTGAAGCAGCCTTGGCCAAGCGGCGCCTGCTGGAGCGTGCCGGCGCCATTGTCGTGCGCGAGGATGGCACTGCCTGGGCCGCAACCGGCGCGCCGCATTCTCCAGTGTCCGCCGATGACATCCGCAGCACCGACGGGCCGGCCGCGCCGCGCCTGGCGATAGTCGTGGACGATGAAGCCGCGGTCGCGCGACTGAAGGCGCGCGGCATCCTGGTGAACGCCGTTGATCGACCCGATCTTTGCGATTTCACCCTGCCGGCCATCATCGATCGTGCGCCCGTGATCGTCGCCGTCGGTACGGGAGGTGCGTCGGCTGGTCTTGCCGCAGCGCTACGCCAGCGTCTCGAGGCGCTGCTGCCGACAAGCCTCGGCGACCTCGCCGATGCGCTGTTCGCGGCGCGTTCGGCGTGGCGAGCACGCTACCCGGATGGACCGGCTCGTCGCCGGGCGATCTCAGCGGCGCTTGCGCCAGGCGCGATCTACGACCCGCTTTATCCCCAAAGCATTGCCGGCACGCCTTCGGATGACGTCACCGGGTCGCAGGACGCGTTGGCATCGATCACGCTTCCGTCCGGTGATCCCGACGAACTCACGCTCCGTCAGGCGCGATTGCTCGCCAACGCGGATCGCGTGACGCACGGGCGAGACGTCCCCCTCGCCATCCTCAATCGCGCCCGTGCCGATGCCGACCGAATGCCATGCGACCAAGCGCCGACCGGCCTGCCCGGCCTCACGGTCGATGTGAGGATGGCGTGAGCGGCTTTGCCTATCGCATTCAGGACGGCTCTGCGTCCCGGACCAGCGTTCAGGATGCGCTGACCGGCGCGGGCGACATGGTCTGGGTTCACCTGACCACCACGGCGGAACATGCGCAGGGCTGGCTGCGCGGCGCGGCAAGCCTCCCCGACTATGTCGTCGATCCGCTGACGGCACAGGAGACCCGCCCGCGCTGCGACGCGCTGGATGACGGAGCCTTTGTGAACCTGCGCGGGCGGACGGAAGAAGAGCTGGATCCGTCGGACATGCTCGCATCGGTCCGTATCTGGGCCGAACAAGGCCGGGTGATTTCCGTTACCCGCAAACACCTGCTCGCGACGGATGCAGTTGAGAAAGACGTCACGGAGGGCCGGGTGCTCGACCCCGGCGACATCATCACCGCCTTCGCAACGGCCATCACGGCGGATCTCGATCCCGTGGTGGCGGATCTCGGAGACAATCTCGACGATTGCGAGCAGCAACTCGATGCCGCGCATGCGTTCGCGTTGCGCAAAAGCGTGACGCGAGTGCGCGTGGAGGCGATCAACTACCGTCGCTTCCTCAATCCGCAACGCGCGGCGCTTGAAAAGCTCGCTTCCATGCCGGCAAACTGGCTGGGGACGGACGATCGCGCCCATCTGGCGGCGGCGGCTGATCGTGCCGCGCGCATGGCCGAGGAGGTCGAGGCGATCCGCGAACGTGCCAGCCTGATCCATGAAGCGTTGACGGATCTGCGTGCCGAACAGCTGGATCAGCGCAGCCTGATCATCTCCATCGCCGCGATGGTGTTCCTGCCGCTCACCTTCATCACCGGCCTGTATGGAATGAACGTGCAGGGCCTGTGGTTTGCGGAGCAGCCATGGGCGTTTGACGCAATCGCCGGCCTTTGCGTGATTATTGCGGTCGCCGTGACGGGTTGGTTCGTCGCCCGGCATTGGCTGCGATAACCGGCAGACCATCTGCTCGATCGCTGATACGGGCTCCCGGCGTCGGGCTGCTCAGGCGGCGCGTGCCATTCGCCAAGCATCCGCAATCTCGCCCAGCATGTCGGCGACCTGCCGGAAGGGGCCTCCATCATGTCCCAGGCTGGCCTCGATCACCTGCTTGCGCGCGCCCGCATAAACGCGCGCCAGAGTGGCGGATACTTCGGCGCCGCGTTCGAAATCGAGATTGGCCTCCAGCGCGAACAAGATCGCCGTCGCACGGGTGACCCGTTCGCTTTTCACCGCGAACTTCTTGTTCTCCGCAGCCCAGGCGGCGACCCGAAGTGCGTGGCATAGCTCCTCGTAGAGAAGCTGCACCAGCCCGGCGCCATCCACATTGGCGGTTCGCCCGGCCAAGTCGATCTGACGATAGGTCTGCGCGGGATCGCGCGACAAAACAGACGCATAGCCCATCAGTCGTCGCCGTTCGTCCACGCCTTGATCTGATTTTCCATGAACGTCTGGGTCGATTTGTACGCCGCCACGCGGGCATTCATGGACGCGAACTGCTGCGTCAGTCGCGTCGTCATCTTCTCTTGCTGAAGGGTCAGCTTGTCCTGCTGCTCGGACAGGTCGCTCTGCGCCTGATTGTATCGCGTCGTCGATGCGCCCAGCCCATATAGCGTGCTGGTCGCGTTGAGCTTGATCGAATTCATCGCGGCAAGGACGCCGGATCCGTCGGAGGAATTCGAGAACATCGCCTCGAGCGCGCCGGGGTTGCTGGCAAGCGCCTTGGTAAGCGTGTCGTTGTTCACCGATAGCGTGCCGTCGCGGTTCGTCAGCACGCCGATCTGCGCCAGTGTACGCGGCGTATCCGCCGCCGCACCCGGCAGCAAGTTGCGCAACGTCAGCCCCTTCAGGCCACGCAGCATGTTCTGCGCGCCCGTGTCGCTGCGCAGGTCGCCGGTGATCGGGTCCGTCTGCTTCTGCAGCTCGCCCAGCACCTGATTGAAGGTGAAGACGAAATCCTCGACCGCATTCGTCAGCGCGGTCGTGGGCGTGGAAGAGGAAAGCGTCACCGGGCCGGAGGAGGTAGCCAGCAAATCGAGCTTCACCCCTTCCACCAGGTCGCTGACGCTGTTGCTCGCCCGCTCCACCGTGATGCCATCGACGTTCAGAACGGCATTGCCGGCCTTGCCCGTGATGTTCATGCCAGTGGCGTTCGGCGCTACGTTGAACTGAGAAAGATTGCCCGAGGGATCGTTGGTCGCTTCAAGGGTGAAGGCCCTGGCCTCCCCTGTTTCTCCCTTCAGCGAAAGAAAGGCGCGGCCATCGGCATCCGTTACCACCGATGCCGTGACGCCGGCCTTCTTCGCATTGATCGCCGCGGCGATGCTGGTGAGCGATCCGCTGGAGATGTCGATCGCGATCGTGTCTTCGGCCCCGTCGCCGTTGGCGTCCGTCCCCGTCACGCCGGTCATGGCGCCATCGGCATCATAGCTTGCCGTACCCAGCTTCAGCGTAAACGTGCCGGAGCCGATAACCTCGCTCTTGGATGCCACGCTTGCACTGGACACTGCGGTCTGCGCCGTGGCCAGTCGGTCGACCTGGATACTAGCCGTCAGGCCCGTAAGTTTGGCGCCGGAGATCGCCGTTGCGGAGAGTACCGACCCATTGCTGCTCACCGGCTGCGACTGCAGCGTGCCGCCCTTCACCAGCGCTTCCAGCGCCGCGGTGAAATCGGTGATGGCGCTCTTCAGCGTCGACACACCGGACAGCTGCGCCGTCAGCTTCTCGGACTTGGCGGTGAGCGCCGCGCTCTTGGCGGCAAATTGCGCTTCGACCAGGCTTGTGACCAGCGTGCCGGTGTCGACCCCCGACCCGGTGTCCAGCGAGGTAAGCAGGGCGCTCGCCGCCGACTTCGTGACGCTCGATGTGGTCGCGGTTGTGGCGGCGGTGCTGGAGACGGTTGTCATGACATGACGGTAAACGACCGTTTGAGCTCCAGCTTTAGCGCTGCTGCTGTATGTCAGTCGCTCGCAACCCAGCCGCCGGACGGGCCCTTAATGGAGCGCGGCGCCATTCTCGTCGAAGCGCGCGCCGAGCGGTACCTCGATCGACGGCAGCGGCGCGGTGCCGCCCATGCGTTCGTTCAGGCCGAAGACGAATGCGAGCACCGTGGCGATCGCCATGTAGAGATCGTCACGGACTTCCTGGTTCTCGCGGCTGGTATAGTAAACCGCGCGGGCCAGCATGGGGTATTCAAGAATCGGAACGGCAAGCTCGCCCGCAAGTTCGCGGATCGCGAGCGCGGTCGCGCCGCGCCCCTTGGCCACCACCACCGGCACCTGATCCCGTCCGCGATCATAGCGCAGCGCAACCGCGAAGTGCGTCGGATTGGTGAGCACCACATGCGCCTCTCCAACAGCGCGGCGCGTGGAGCGGGAGAGCATCGCGTGTTGGCGTGAACGGATCTGCGCCTTGACCTCCGGATTGCCCTCGCTCTCCTTGTGCTCGTCCTTCTGTTCCTGCTTGGACATGCGCAGTTTCTTCATGCGCTGGAGGGCCTGCAGCGGAACGTCGATAAAGGCGATCGCGACCAGGCCCATCGACATCACGATCATCAGCGTCGTCAGCGTACCGCCCAGCGCATCCACCGCGGCGCCCAGATTGGCGCGCGCCAAGCCCAGCGTCGTGCGCGCGGTGCTCATCAGTAGCCATCCGCCGATCGACCCCAGCAGCGCCACCTTCAGCAGCGATTTGCCCAGTTCGATCCAGCCGTTCATGCCGAAGATGCGCTTCAGCCCCGATGCGGGATTGATGCGGTTGCCCTTGGGCGCAAGCAGGCCGGCGTTGAACTGAAGCGAGCCGAGCGCCGCCTGGCTGAGCACGCCAGCGGCCATCACGATCGCGAAAAGCGTGCCGAACGCCGGCAGCAGCTTCCACCCTGCGGCGGCGAGCGGCCGGAGCGGCTGGAAATCCTCCACATCGCTGCGCGTGAACTGGAAGCTTTCGGCCATCACGCCCTTGCAGGCGGCGATCAGCGAAGGCCCGAAGAAGACGAGCCACGCCACACCCGCAAGCGCGACCAGCGCCGTGGCGAATTCTCGCGATTTGAGAACGTCACCCTTCTTCCGCGCGTCCTTGAGACGCTTGGGTGTCGGGGCTTCTGTCTTTTCGCCGAACTCGTCAGCCAAGTACCAGGCTCCGTGCCGCTTCCAGGCCTTCGCGTACGACGACCATCATGTAATCGCCCATTGCCGGAAAGGCGGCCGCCATCGCGATCACGCCCACGGCAAGGCTTGCCGGCAGGCCGATCGAGAAGAGGTTCAGCGCCGGTGCCGACCGCGAGATCATACCGACCACCAGATTAAGGCAGAGTAAAAGAAAGCCGACCGGAAGGGCGAGCAGCAGGCCGGCGAAGAAGGCGTAGCCGCCGAACAGGGCGATATCGCGCAGTTGCCCGGGCGCGAGCCATGCGGCGCCCGGCGGCAGTGCGGTGTAGCTGCGTGCCACTGTTTCCACGAGCACCAGATGGCCGTCGATCGACAAGAACAGCAGCGTCAGCAGGATGGACAGGAACTGGCCGATGGCGGGCGACGATCGGCCCGAATTGGGGTCGATCATGTTGGCAAAGCCGATCCCCATCGATCCGCCGATCACCTCGCCCGCGATCAGCGGCGCCGCAAAGGCGATCTGGAGGATGAAACCGAGCGCCAGGCCAACCATCGCCTCGGCGGCGATTGCAAGGAAGGTGGCAAGGGCGAACACCTGCGGCGGCGGCGTCACGTCGTGCATGCCCAGCACCAGCACGCCGACGGCGCCGGCAAGCACGACACGCACCTGCAACGGCACGGACACGTTGCCGAAGACCGGCGCCGCGACGAACGCCGCGCCCACCCGCACCATGACAAAGATCAATGCCCAAAGCTGGGGCTCGATCGAAAGGCCAAAGCCTAGCACGGCCGATGCTCCACGCCGCATTGGGCATGTTCATTCAGCCCGGCCAGGATCGCGCACCCGCTCACCGGGTCAGCGGACCAGATCGGGAATGCGCTCGAAGATCGAGACGGTGAAGTCGCTCAGCAGCCCCAGGATCATCGCACCGAAGATCACCAGCGACAGGCCGACCACGATCAGCTTCGGTACGAAGCTCAACGTCTGCTCCTGGATCGAGGTCGCCGCCTGGATCATGCCGAGGATCAGGCCGGAAACCAGCGCCGGGATCAGGATCGGCGCGGCGGCGAGCGCGAGCACCCACAGGGTCTCGTTCGCGACGGTCAAGAAATAGTCCGCGTCCACCATTGCTTCGTCCGATCCAGTTTCACTCGTTCGCCGCGGCCAGCGCCCAGCCGCACATGCCCTGTCCGGTTAGGGCGCGAAGCTGTTGGCGAGACTTCCCATGGTCAGCGCCCAGCCATCCACCAGCACGAACAGCAGCAGCTTGAACGGAAGGGAAATGATCGTCGGGCTAAGCATCGCCATGCCGAGCGCCATGAGCACCGTCGCCACCACCAGATCGATGACAAGGAACGGCAGGAAAATGAGGAAGCCGATCTGAAACGCGGTCTTGAGTTCGCTGGTCACGAAAGCCGGCAGCAGCACCGAGAACGGAATGTCGTTGGGGCTGGCATAGGGGCCGGACTTCGCCATCTCCGCGAACATCGTCACATCCTTCACGCGCGTCTGCTTGGCCATGAAGGCATGCAGCGGCGCGCCCGCGGTCTTGATCAGGTCGGTGCCCCCGATCTGTCCGGCGGCATAAGGCTGAATTGCGGTGGTGTTGATCTGGCTGATCACCGGCGCCATCACGAAAAACGACAGGAACAGGCTGAGCCCGATGAGGACCTGGTTCGGCGGTGTCTGCTGCAGGCCCATCGCTTGGCGCAGGATCGACAGCACGATGATGATCCGCGTGAAACTCGTCATCATCAGCAGGATGCCCGGCAGGATGCTGAGCAGCCCCATGATGATGAGCACCTGGAGCGACAGCGACATGGAGCCGGAGCCGTTCGGGCCAGCACCAAGCTGGCCGAGCGCGCGGTCCACCGCATCGCCCGCCCCTGGCGCGGCGGGAGCGGCCGGCCCGACCTGCGCGAACGCAGGCATCGCCACCATCAAGGCTACCAGAAAGGCAAGGCCGATCAGCAGCACCTTGTACCAGGAGAACCCGGCTGAGGGGCTGCGCTCCACATCGCGGAACAAGGCAGGGCCACTGCCGACACGGGTCACACTCACGATACGGACCTTGGCGCGTCGGCCCGGTCGACCAGCGTCACACCGCCACGACCCACTGATACGAGCAGGCGCTTGCCCTCGAATTCAACAACCGCCAGCCGCAGGCCCGGCGAGATCATCATCGTCTCCTTGACGTTGATCAAGCGCGCTTCCGCACGCCCCGGCATCCGGCTTTCCAGGCGCCGCCAAAGATACAGGCAGCCGATCATGAGGCCGCAGACCAGCGGCAGCAGGACGATCAGCTTGAGAATATAGGACCACATCATGAGCGTGGATCAGCCGCGCTTGTCTGGATTGACCAGTTCGGTCATGCGCACGCCGAAGCGATCGCCCACCGTCACCACCTCGCCGCGCCCGATCAGCGTGCCGTTCACGAACACGTCGAGGAGTTCGTTGGCCTGGCGGTCCAGCTCGATGACGCTTGATTCGCCGAGTGCCAGCAGTTCGCGCAGGGTGAGCTGCGTCGAGCCGATCTCCACCGTCAGCTTCACGTCCACGTCCTGCAAGAGGCGGAAATTCGCCGCCAGCGCGCCGTCGCCAAGATCCTTGGGCGGGAAGCCGCCGCTCATGTCGTTCACTGGGTCAATCCTTCGAGAGAGGCGAGCGAGGTCAGTTTAATCGCGGCATGGCCGTTGGAAGTGCCAACGGTGCCGGTGCCGAGACGATCGTTGCCGACCATCACCGGCACGTCCTTGCCGAAGCTAATCGGGATTACGTCGCCCGGTTGCAGCGCCATCAGCCGCGACAGGCGGATCGTCGGCTCGGCGAGGACTGAGCGGACCGGAAAGCGGATGTTCATGGCCGCCCGCGTCAGCGCGGTCTGCCACGCTGCGTCCTCGGCCGCCGCCTTGGCGACGACCTTGCCGGTCAGCGCGGTGCCATGCGGCTTCAGCGCGGCGACCGGATAGACGAGATCAATGTACGACGGCTTCGCGCTGCCAGGCGCGATGCCGAAACGGGTGACGATCAGGGCATCCTCGCCATCGAAATTCGACAGCATGGACGCGTTGGCCTCGCACCGCCCCACCGTGAAGCTGACGCGGGCGAGCGGCTCCCACGCGGCCGTCAGCGGCACCGCGATCATCTGCCCCAGGCGACCCACCATCGCCTCGGCGGCAGGAGAAAATTCAGCCGGCATGTCCACCGGCGCGGCGCCGGTGCCGCCAAAGAAGAGATCGAGCAGCTCGAGAACGAAC
>NZ_LSKH01000223.1:0-1869 GCF_001557395.1 Sphingomonas sp. CCH5-D11
GGTCAGGCCGAAGGTCACCCGTCGGTTGAACTGCAGCATGCCTTCGATGAATTCGGCCTTCTGCTCGGGCGTGCCGAAATCGCGAAACATGACGATGAACGGGTTGTTCGCGACGACCGAATGCTCGTTCTGCTGGTCATAGTGCAGGCCCAGCCCCTTGGACGCGAGATATTCGCGGATCACCGTCATCCAGAGGTTGTTGCCGTCCTTTCCGCCGAATTCGGCTGGCAGCGCGAAACGCAGATAGCCGGCCTTGTCGGCCCGGCGCTTGGCCTCGCGCAGCAATTCCTCCCATTCGTGGCGCGGCAGCCCGCCACGCTCGAAATCGGTGCGCGCATATTCGCGGCGATGATCGAAGAAGCGGACATTGTCGTCCTGCTCCTCCAGCGGCCGGATCTCCGCTTCGATGAAGGTGTCGAGCTCCTTCAAGAAGGCCAGGAGTTCATCGGGAATGCTAAAGTCCATGTTCCAGTCTCCGTGCGATGGGAGTGCCGCAAGGGTGGCAGGGCACCTGTGGTGAGGAAGAAAGCGGAGCGGCCATGGCTCAGCTGATGGTTTCGGCGACGATCGAGCGGCGCGCGTGCCAGAACAGCGCCGCTGCCGGCAGGCCAAGAAGCGCCACGATGGTCAGCGATGTCCGCACGCCCTCGGCCGGGCCGACGGATGCGGCGGCCAGATCGCTGATGAGTCCCACTCCCAGCGGTCCCATGCCAAGGCCGATCAGATTGGCGACGAAAAGCAGGATCGCGGTGGCCGTGGCGCGTGCGGAGGCTGGCACCAGCCCCTGGATCGCGGCGTAGGAGGGGGCGAGCCAAAGCGCGTTGAGCAGCGACGGCACGGCCAGGATCATCAACGCGGCCGTGACGGAGCTGCTGTGCAGCGCGACGATGCTGAACGGCAGTGCGGTCAGCGATCCGGCGACGGGAAGCAGCACATAGGCGCGGGCATCACGCTTGACGAAGAGGTCGGCGACATAGCCGCCCGCCAGCGTTCCGAGCCCGGACGTCACCCCCGTCACCAGACCGAGCGCGAGGCCAAGAAAGCCGCCGGTCTTTAGGCCGAACGCCGCTGCCATGGCCGAGAGTTCGCCGGCATGGTTGCGGTAGAAGAACGAGGCGAGAAAGGCCGTCGTCCCGTAGGAGATGAAGGCCTTCAGCGCGACGGCGGATACCACCAGCCAATAGGTGCGGCTGCGGCGGAGCATCGCGAACGTGGCGGCGAACCCCGGGGCCTGGGTGGTGCGCTGCCGGATCTCGGCCGACCATCGGCGCCGCGGCTCCTTCAATGTCGTGACCACCAGCAGTGCCAGCAGCAGACCGGGCGCACCGGCCAGCAGAAACGCCGATCGCCAGCCCCATTGGTCTGCCACAAGCCCGCCGGCCGCCATGCCGATCAGCGCGCCCAGCGGCGAGCCGAGAAGATAGATGGAAAGCGCCGAGGCACGCTCTTCCTTGGGTGTATAGTCGGTGATGAGCGACATGGCCGGCGGGGTGCAGCCTGCCTCGCCGATGCCGACACCGACGCGTGCCGCGACCAGTTGAACGAAGTTCTGCGCCGCGCCGCACAGCGCGGTAAACCCGCTCCAGATCGTCACCGCGCCGCCGATGATCCATGGCCGGTTGCCGCGTTCGGACCAGGTCGCGATCGGTATGCCCAGCAGCGTGTAGAGCAGCGCAAAGGCGAGGCCTGTCAGCAGCCCCAATTGCCAGTCCTTCAGATCCAGGTCGTGCTTGATCGGCTCGGCGAGGATGGCGAGGATCTGCCGATCGAGGAAGTTGAAGGTGTAGACGGCAAGAAGCACCAGGAGCGCATAGCGGCGGTAGCCGCGGCTCACCGGAGCGATCGGAGAGGGGGCGGCCGGGTCGACGA
>NZ_LSKH01000224.1:0-24378 GCF_001557395.1 Sphingomonas sp. CCH5-D11
CGGCGGGCGACCAGCACGATCGCGGCCAGCACCAGCGCGGTGATGACCAGCATCGCCACCACGCGAGCCAGCCGCCACGATGGCGTGCCCGCCCGCGTGCGACGGCGACGCCGCCGCCCGCGCAGCAGCGGATAGCGCCCTGCTTCCTCAATCATGCAAGCCGTAGCTCTTCAGCAGATCATACAGGGTCGGGCGGCTGACGCCGAGCAGGCGCGCCGTTTGCGAGATATTGCCATCGGCGCGGGCCAGCGCATGGCGGATCGCCTGACGGTCGGCCGCCTCCCGCGCGGCGCGCAGATTGACGGCACCATCCTCGCCGGTCGCGAGATCCAGGTCGGCGGCCGTCACCGATTTCCCATCGGCCATGATGACGGCGCGCTTCACGCGGTTTTCCAGCTCCCGGACGTTGCCCGGCCAGTCATGCGCATCGATCGCCGCCCGTGCGTCGGAAGAAAGGCCGGATACCGCCGGGTTCATGGTCGCGGCGTAGCGCGTGACGAAATGCCTGGCCAGCAAGGCCGCGTCGCCCGGGCGCCCGGCGAGCGAGGGAATGCGCACCACGATTTCGGCCAGCCGGTAATATAGATCCTCGCGAAAGGCACCGGCGGCGACCATGGCGTCGATGTCGCGATGGGTGGCGCAGACAATGCGGGTGTCGACCGCGATCGGCCGCCTGCCGCCGATCCGCTCGATCACCCGCTCCTGAAGAAAGCGCAGCAGCTTCACCTGCAACGCGAGCGGCACGTCGCCGATCTCGTCCAGGAACAAGGTGCCGCCCGCCGCCTGCTCGATCTTGCCCTCGGTGGTCTTCACCGCGCCGGTGAAGGCGCCGCGTTCATGGCCGAACAGTTCGCTTTCCAGCAGGGTCTCGGGAATGGCGGCGCAGTTGATCGCGACAAAGGCGCCACCGGAGCGACGGGAGGCGTCGTGCAGGCCGCGGGCGAGCAGTTCCTTGCCGGTGCCGCTAGCGCCGAGCAGCATGACCGACACATCGGCCGGGGCCACTCGCTCCACGGTGCGCATCACCTTGATCATCTCGGGCGCCGCCGTGATCAGCCCGCCGAGCGCCGGCCCAGTATCGCGCAGCGCGAGGCGGCGGTTTTCCGCTTCCAGATCATGGACGTGAAAGGCGCGCGCAACGATGTGGCCGAGCGCGTCAATGTCGATCGGCTTCTGGTAGAAATCCCATGCGCCATCCGCGATCGCCTGAAGCGCGCTCTCGCGAGCGCCGTGCCCCGAAGCGACGATCACCTTGGTTTCCGGCTTCAGTGACAGGATTTCCGCCAGCGCAGCAAAGCCTTCGCTGGTGCCGTCAGGATCGGGCGGCAGGCCAAGATCGAGCGTGACCACCGCCGGCTCCTCGGCGCGGACCATATCGACGGCACTGGCCCGATCGGCGGCGACCAGCACCTCATAGCCGTCATAGGCCCAGCGCAACTGACGCTGCAGCCCAAGATCATCCTCCACGATCAACAACTTGCGTGGAGCGTTCATGCGGCCAATTCCATTCCCCCGAGCGTCGACGGCGCCAGCGGCAGCGCGATCCGAAAGCTGCTTCCGGTGCCTTCGCGACTGACGACGCTGATCGAACCGCCCATCCCTTCGGCGAGCTGCCGCGCCTCGAACGCGCCGAGGCCGAAGCCGCCCGGTTTGCCGGACACGAAGGGGCGGAAGAGTTGATCGCGTACGAACGCCGTGCTCATGCCGCGCCCGTGATCGACCACCGTGATGCTGGCCTCGCCGTCCGCCGCGGACACGATCAGCTGCACCTCCGCACCGGATGCGCTCGCCTCGATCGCATTCTGGACGAGGTGGGAGACGAGCGTTTCCAGCGCGGCGGGATCGGCCAGCGCGCAGGCCGCCGCTTCGCCCGACGCGCGCACCGGATGCTGGGCCCGACGCCCGGCCGCGATCCGCTCCGCCAGCGCGAGCAGCGGGACGGGGCGGGCCTTTTCGGCACGGCTGGCATGATGCTGCGACAGGCGGGCAAGAAGAGCGTTCATCCGATCCGACGAATCGGACAGGGTCGCCACCATGTCGGCACGGAAGGCCGGGTTGTCGGCGTGCCGCTCGGCGTTGCGCGCGACAAGGGTCAACTGGCTGACCAGGTTCTTCAGATCGTGCATGATGAAGGCGAAGCGGCGATTGAATTCGTCGAACCGCTGCGCATCGGCGAGCGCGGCATGGGCGCGCGCCTCCGCCAGATAGCTGGCGGCCTGGCGACCGGCGACGCCAAACAGATCGAAATCCTCCCAATCGAGCGCGCGGTTCAGCGCCGGACGGGCAAGGACGATGGCGCCGGCGAGCTCGCCCAGGTGGATGAGCGGAACGATCACCCAGGCCTGGTCGTCGTCGCGCAGCCAAGCGGACACGCAGTCCCGATCGGCCGGCGTTGCCCCACCGGCGCGCACCGCATCCAGCTCGATGATCCGCCCGGTGGCAGCGAGATGGGCGAAGAGCCGCTGGTCCGGCTGATCGGGGGACGGCGCCTCTGGCCAGTTCCACACCGATGCGGGGCCAAGCGCGGCGCTGTCCGGCAGGAGCAACAACCCGCCGGGAGAGTCGGTCAGGTCCGCGACTGCCTTCACCACCCGCACATCGAGCGGCGCGGCCGCGCTGCCGGGCGCCCCAAGCGTCTCGGTGAAGCGCAGCCACTCACCGCGATAATCATAGCGGTGGCTGAACAGGTGCTTCGACACCAGCACGCGCGCCCAGGCGCGGGTCCAGGGCGTGGAGACGAGCGCCAGCAGGGCTGCCGTGGTGCCGAAGATGAGCGCGGTCTGCACCAGCCGGGCGTAGCTGCCGCCGACCGATCCGATGATCGCCGTCGCCAGCACTGTGACGGCGACGTACAGCGCCACCGCGACCAGCGCGAGCGACAGCAGCGCCAAGGTGCGCGATACCTGCATCTTGCGTTCGTCGCCGCGCGGCACGGCCAGGCTGAGCAGCGGCGTCAGTGCCACCATCACCGCGCCGCGCAGGTCCATGAGGCCGGCGGGCCAGTCGCCGGTGAGCCACGTGCCCCCGAACACCAGGAGATCGGTGAACCACATCATCGCGAGCGCCACGATCGTCATGCGTTCGCCGCCGTGCCGGCGCGGGTCGCTGCCCTGACGCAGCCGGTTGGCGAGGATCAGCGCGCCGGTCGCGGCCAGCATCTGCAGCAGAAGGCGGGTGTCGAGCAGCGCGGCGGCCGCAATCGGATCGCTGACGATCACCGAGCCCAGCGCGAGCAGGCAGCATGCGACGGTGACGATCGCCACCGCGGCGTAGATTGCACGCACGGCCGGCCAGGCGCCGTCAACCGGTTTCTGCCGCGCCAGCGCGTACATCAGCCACAGCCAGGCGAGATTGCGGACGCCTTCGGCGATCCGGGACGCCACGTCGCGCGCATCAAGCCCGGCCACAGCCAGCGCCCAGAGCGCCGTTGCGAGCAGCCCGGCCATAAACGGTGCGCGCGGCAGCCCGCCGCCGCCGCGCCGCTGCGACAGTGCCAGCGTGCCGAACAGCAGCGCCGCCAGCGCATGGGTCCACAGGGTAATCGGTGCGGCGTTCACCGCGCGCCCGAGGGCCAGAGCACGACCCGCAACGTCTGCAGCAGGATCAGCAGATCGAGGAAGGGCGAATAGTTCTTCGCATAGTAAAGATCATATTCCAGCTTGTGCCGCGCATCCTCAATCGAGGCGCCATAGGGATAATTGATCTGCGCCCAGCCGGTGATGCCGGGCTTCACCATGTGGCGTTCGGCGTAATAAGGCAGCTGCTGTTCCAGTTCCTCCACGAACTGCGGTCGTTCCGGGCGGGGGCCGACGAAGCTCATCTCGCCCTTCAGCACGCTCCAGCATTGCGGCAGTTCGTCGATCCGGACCTTGCGGATGAACCGGCCAATGCGCGTGATGCGAGGATCGCGCTCGAGGGCCCAGACCGCCTGGCCGCCCACTTCCGCATCCTGGCGCATGGAGCGCAGCTTCAGAATGTCGAACGGCTCATTGTAGAGGCCGACGCGGCGCTGGCGGTAAAAGGCGGGGCCGCGGCTCTCCAGCTTGATCGCCAACGCCGTAAGCATGATCAGCGGCAGCGTGACCATCAGCAAGAGGCCACTCGCCGCGATATCAAAGGCGCGCTTCGCCATGGCGGACAGCATGCGACCCGACGCGAACCCATCGGAAAAGATCAGCCAGGAAGGATTCACGCTGGCCAGGTCAATCCGGCCCGTCTCGCGTTCAAGGAACGTCGAGAATTCATTCACATGAACGCCCGTCGTCTTGACGCGCAGCAGATCCTTCAGCGGCAGCGCGTTGCGACGCTCCTCGATCGCCAGTACCACCTCCGTCGCGCCGCATTCCACCACGAAGGCGGCGAGATTGGGGATGTCACCGCGCGGCACGGCCTGCGCCACCGCCACCATCGGCTCGCCCATCGCGACATAGCCGGCAACCACGAAGCTGGCACCGTTCGCCCGCTCCAATGCGCCGAGCCGGGCAGCTCGGGGCCCTGCACCCAGCACCACGATGCGGCGGCGGAACCGCTCACCGCCAAGCATCCGGCGAAACAGCAGCCGCGCCGCCACCAGCCACGCAATGGCGAACAGCATCGCGTAGAACAGGCTGGACCGCCACAACGTGACGGTGGGCATGAAGAAATACAGCAGGCTGAGGAAGATGACGCCAAGGCATACCGCCACGATCAGCCGCATCACCGCCTGGCGGACCGACACCAGAACATCCGCCTGATAGGCGCCGACTGCGACCATCGCGACGGCGAGCGGGACGGCAAAGGCGGCGAGTTGCGGCAGGCGTTCCCAGATCGGCTCCGGGATCATGTCGAGCTGAGCGGCGCGCACCAGCCACCCGCATTCGGCGGCGGCCAGCAGGAGCACGACATCGATCAGCCCGAGCAGGAGAACCGCGTTCGGCACATAATGTTTGAAAACCCTGATCATCGCCCGCGCTCGTCCCTATGGTGTAAGGGAAACCGACACGAGTGCTGTTACAGGAATTGGCAAAGAAAGTTTGAACAGCCCGCCGGATCGAAAATGCTCGTAATGCATTCAAGCACGGGGCATCTTCCACTTTCCTTCGCGCCTGCACTCCTGCGGCGCGTTCATGATGCCGTGAGGAGCTTGCGCGCATGACGTCGATCGTCCCCGTGATCCTGTCCGGCGGATCGGGCACACGGTTGTGGCCCATGTCGACGCCGGAGCGTCCAAAGCAGATGCTGGCGCTGACCGCCGAACAGACGATGCTGCAGCTGACCGCCGCGCGCGCCTCTGGCGAGCGGTTCGACGCGCCCATCGTGGTGGCAAATGCCCGTCATGCCGACATGATCGAGGAACAGCTTGCCGCCGTCGGTTGCCGACCGCAGGCGCTGATCCTGGAACCGATCGGCCGCAACACGGCGCCGGCCATCGCGCTCGCCGCGCTTTGCGCCGTAGAGCCGGACGCCCCCCTGCTGGTCATGCCATCCGATCATGTGATCGAGGATGTGGAGGCTTTTCGCGCCGCCGTTCAGGCCGCGCTGCCGATGGTGGAGCAGGGCTGGCTCGTCACATTCGGCATCACGCCGGATGCTCCCGAGACCGGCTATGGCTATATCAAGGTGGGCGAACCGATCGAGACGGGCGTGTATCGCGTCGATCGCTTCGTTGAAAAACCACCCCGCGCCGCTGCCGAGGCGATGCTGGCAAGCGGCGACCATGCGTGGAACGGCGGCATCTTCCTGTTCCGCGCCGATGCGTTCCTGGATGCGCTGGCGCAGCACGAACCCGCCATGCTGGACGCCGTCCGCCGCTCGATCGCCGATGGCGAGCGTGCCGGCACGCACATCCGGCCGTCCGCTGTCGCCTTCTCCGAGGCGCCGAACGAGTCGATCGACTATGCGGTCATGGAAAAGTCTGATCGGGTCGCTGTCGTGCCGGTGTCGATGGGCTGGAACGATGTCGGCAGCTGGGACGCGCTTCACGCGATCAGCGCGTGCGACCCCGCAGGCAACGCAATCCGCGGCGAGGTGATCGCGCTTGATACCAACAACTGCCTGGCGCGCAGCGATGGCGTGCGCATCGCCATGGTGGGCGTGAGCGACCTGATCGTCGTGGCATCGGGCAACGACGTGCTGGTCCTGCCCCGTGGCCGCAGCCAGGAAGTAAAGATGCTCTTGGAAGCGATGAAGTCCAGCGGCAGCTCCGACGCAAGAAGCCCGGAGGCGGAGCTGGGCGCGCTCAAAGGGTAACCGTCAGCCCACCATTCATCGGCACATCGGCCCATTGCCCGGTCAGCTCATCGAGCCGGGTACGGATCGCCGCGATGTCCTCGGCCGAGATGCTCGCCGCGTCATGGCCGCGCGCCGCGCAGGCATGCTCGTAGGTGGCGATCAGATCCGCCACCGGCACCCGCCCGCCCCACATTTCCGCCTGAAACACTTCCACCAGGCGCTCGACCGCATGATCCTCCTGCGCGCCGCCGGTGTCGAAGTCGACCGCCTGCCCCTCAGCCACGAGCGTCAGAAAGCCGCGGTGCGCCAGCACGCTCTCCACCGCGACATGGATCATGTCATGGGGGATGATGCCCTGTTTCGGGCAGGCGATCGTTTCCGTGGTGCCATCAGCGCGGCTGATGGTGAGTTCGTCGTACTTGCCGCCGCGCTTTACGAAGGTGAGGTCCATGGGGAGGAACCTATTGCTGCTTGAGGACCGGCACCATCGTCTTTGCAGGCGGGCATGGCCGCGCGGCGCCAGGGAAATTCTCGTCAGGCTTCACGCGCGCCGCGCCGGCGCGAGCCGGTCAAGCGGACTGCCGGTCCAGCAAGGTGGCGGTGTCGAGGCCGAGAAGGTCGATATAGGCGCGAATGCGGGGCCATTGCTGGCTGACGAAAGAGTCGCGTTCGGCGATGCGGAGCCGCTCCGCGGCGCCGGGCAGCACGAACATGCCGACGCCGCGCCGCACCTCCACATAGCCTTCATCCTGGAACGACTGATAGGCTTTGGCGACGGTCAGCGGGTTCGCCCCATGCTCGGCCGCAAGCGCACGCACCGAGGGCAGCTGATCGCCCGCGCGGAAGTCACCACGCAGGATCCCCGCCGCGATCGTTCCGCGAAGTCTGATATAGACCGGGCTGTCTTCGTTGCTCAGCGCTGTCATGCTGCCTTAATACAGCAAATAACGGCCCAGGCCAGCCAAGAAGTGTCCGGATCGGTTGCCCCGACCCGGTACGACGGGCGCGATCAGTCCAGAATGTGCATCCACAGCGGCTCGCCGGCCAGGCTTTGCGACCCGCGCAACCGCTCCAGCGCCGCTTCGATATGCGACTCGGGCGCCTCATGCGTGACGATGGCGACCAGCGCCGTTCCGTCGACAGGCGCCGCGCGCTGGATGAGGCTCTCGATCGACACGCCAGCATCGCGCATCGCCGCCGCGATTTCCGCCAGCACACCGACCCGATCCGCCACGGTGAAGCGCAGATAGGCACGGCCGCGGCGCTCGCCAGTGGGTGCCGCCGGCGCTTCCGCCAGCGAGGCGACCGGCATCGCATAAGGCGGACCATATTCGCCGCGCGCGATATCGATGAGATCGGCGACGACGGCGCTGGCGGTCGGGCCGTCCCCGGCGCCGGCACCCTGGAACAGCAGGCGGCCGACGAAATTGCCCTCGGCGACCACCGCATTGGTGGATCCGGTGACATGCGCCAGCGGGTGATCCGATGGGACGAGATGCGCATGGACGCGCTGGAACAGGCCGTTGGCGCCTGCCTCGGCCACGCCCACCAGCCGAACACGGTAACCGAGCGCCGCGGCCTCCGCGATGTCAGCCGCGAGGACATGGCGGATGCCGCTGATCGCAACAGCCCCGAAGGCCGGTCGCGTGCCAAAGGCGATGGAGGAGAGGATCGACAGCTTGTGCGCGGCATCGACGCCATCGATGTCGAACGAGGGATCCGACTCGGCATAGCCAAGCGCCTGTGCTTCCGAGAGCACGTCGGCAAAGTCTCGGCCCTCTGCCTCCATCTTGCTGAGGATGAAATTGCAGGTGCCGTTCAGGATCCCATAGACGCGGCCAATGTCATTGGCGGCGGCGCCTTCGCGCAGGCCCTTGATCACCGGGATGCCGCCAGCGACGGCCGCCTCGAACTTCAGCGGCACCTTGGCGGCTTCGGCCGCGTCGGCAAGCTCCAGACCGTGGTGCGCCAGCATGGCCTTGTTGGCCGTGACGAAGCCCTTCCCCGCAGCGAGCGTCGCGCGGGCCAGTGCGAGCGCAGGGCCATCCGCGCCGCCGACCAGCTCCACCACGACATCGGCATCGCAGCGCGCCAGTGCGCTGGTATCATCGATCCATTCGAAACCGCTGATGTCGACGCCGCGATCCTTGGTACGATCGCGCGCCGACACGGCAACGATCTCGATCGGCCGACCGGCACGCCGCGTGATCAGTTCGCGGTTCGCCTCCAGCACGCGGATCACCCCGCCGCCGACCGTCCCGAGCCCCGCCAATGCCACGCGCAATGCTGTCGTCATCTTTACCCCCTCATCGCGCAGGAGCGAGTAAGCACTTGGCGGTGCCGTGTCGACCTTGCACGTGCACGGGACGGTAAAGATCCAAACACGATCTAATTTTTGGCCGTATCCCCCTTTTGGGGGATGTGCCCTGCGGTCGACTCCTGCCAATGATTAGCTGCGACCCAAGCCCGTGATTCCACGGGCAACCTGCCCGGCCCCTCTTCACGGAAGGGCCGGGCAACTTTTTTTGCGGCTGATCAGGCTGCCTGGGCGAACACCTGCTGCTCCGCTTCATTGGCCACCTCGACCGGCTGCTCGGCCGAGGGCGATTCCTTGGCGACGTGCTGCGCGGCGCGTGGATTCGGGAAGGCGATCCGGGAGACCAGGACAACCAGCCCGAGCGCGAGATAGGTGACGACCACACCAACCGGCTGGATGACGAAGGCTGCGCCCAGCGCGAGACGCAGCCACAAGGGATTGAAGCCGAAGTCTTCACCCAAGGCGTTGCAGATGCCGAGCAGGTTATCCTTCGGTGCGGTGAGCGGCTGGGCGGCGGTGGTCATTGCGATTGCTCCGGTCTGTAACGGCGTCGGCCGTTGATGCCGGGCGACTTGCAGCTTCCGTGCCAGACATGGTTTCCCTAATTTTTGAGCTACTTGCCGAAGCTCGGCGGCTGGTTGCCATCAACAGCCGCCGGACAGGGCGCCAGATCATGGCGATATTTACCAACCCAGCGCGGTGCGCCGGGTGAGGATCACATTGGCGCCGCATCCTTGATGTGCCAGCATGTCGCGATGACCATGCCGCCGAAGCCTGTTGCCGAACTCACCCTGCGCGCCGTGCTGCTGGGCGGATTGATCACACTGCTGTTCACGGCGGCGAACGTCTATCTCGGCCTGAAGGTCGGGCTCACCTTTGCGACGTCGATCCCGGCGGCGGTAATCTCCATGGCGATCCTGCGCCAGTTCCGCGGATCGTCCATCCTTGAGAACAATATCGTCCAGACCATCGCCAGTGCTGCCGGCACGCTGGCCGCGATCATCTTCGTGCTGCCGGGGCTGGTGATCATCGGCTGGTGGCAGGGCTTTCCCTTTCACCTGACAGCCGGGATCACGGCGCTTGGCGGCGTGCTGGGCGTAATGTTCTCGGTGCCGCTGCGGCGCGCGCTGGTGGTGGAGAGCGACCTTCCCTATCCCGAGGGGCGCGCGGCGGCGGAGGTGCTGGAGGTCGGCTCCGGCTCACGCGCGGGGGCGGCGGAAAGCGCGGCGGGGCTTCGCCTGCTGGTTTCAGGCAGCGTGGCATCGGCCGGCTTCGCGATCCTGACCCAGATGAAGCTGGCGGCGGCGGAGGTCGGCACCTGGTTCCGGCTGGGCAGCGGCGCGACCGGGGCAGCGGGCAGCCTGTCATTCGCCTTGTTCGGCGTCGGCCATCTGGTTGGCCTGTCGGTCGGCCTTGCCCAGCTCGTCGGCCTTGTCACCGCCTGGTTCATCCTGCTGCCGATCCTGACCGCGGCACAGCCGGCGGCGGGTGACGTGGAAAGCTGGGCGGGAGCGATCTTCCGCGAGGACGTGCGCTTCTTCGGTGCCGGCGTGATCGGCATCGCCGCCGTCTGGACGCTGGTGCGGATCGCGCGGCCGGTGGTCGGCGGTGTCACCTCGGCGCTGGCCGCCAGCCGGGCACGGCACGCCGGCGAAGCGCTGGCGCTGGAGGAGCAGGATCTGCCGATCGGCGTGGTAGCCGGCGCCGCACTCGCCCTGCTGCTGCCGATCGCCTGGTTGTTGTGGAGCGTCGCGAGCGCCGGCCCGATCGCCGGCTCTGCCGCAGTGCTGGTGTCGGGCGCGCTCGTCTTCGTCGTGGTGATCGGGCTGATGATCGCCACCGTCACGGGCTATATGGCCGGCCTGATCGGGGCCTCCAATTCGCCGGTATCGGGGATCGGGATCCTCTCCATCCTGGCCGCGTCCCTGCTGCTGGTGGGGCTGTTCGGGCGCGACCTGCCGGCTGACACGACTGCCGCGCTCGTCGCCTATGCGCTGATCGTCACCGGCATCGTGTTCGGCATCGCTACCATCGCAAATGACAATCTGCAGGACCTGAAAACCGGGCAGCTGGTCGGCGCGACACCGTGGAAGCAGCAGGTGGCGCTGGTGATCGGCGTGATCTTCGGGTCGATCGTGGTACCGCCGGTGCTTGACCTGCTGAACACCGCGTTCGGCTTCGCCGGCGCGCCGGGTGCCGGGCCGAACGCGCTGGCCGCGCCGCAGGCCGGGCTGATCTCCTCACTCGCGAAGGGCGTGCTGGGCGGCGATCTCAACTGGTCGATGCTGCGCTGGGGCGCGCTGGCGGGCGTGATCTTCATTGCCCTGGACGAGGCGCTGGGCAAAGCGAAGCGCCTGCGCCTGCCGCCGCTCGCGATCGGCATCGCCATCTACCTGCCGATGGCGGTGATCCTTCCGGTGGTGCTCGGCGCGCTGATCGGCGCGGCATATGATCGCTGGGCGGATCGCACCGCCAACCCCGAATCCGCGCGGCGCATGGGAACGCTGACCGCGACCGGCATAGTAGTCGGCGAGAGCCTGTGGGGCGTGGCCTTTGCCGGGATCGTCGCCGCCAGCGGGAGCGACACGCCGCTCGCGGTGGTGGGCGACGGCTTCGTGCCCGTCGCCCTGACCGGCGGCGCCCTGTTGTTCGTGGCGCTGATCGCGTGGCTTTACCGCGCCACGCGCCGCGCCGTCACATCAGCGCCAGCAGCTTAGAGATCTCCACAAAGGCGAAGCCGACCGAGCTGTCGGCGATGCCATAAGGCATGAACAACTTGTCCCCCTGCCGCATCGCGCCGCAGGTATAGACCACGTTGGGCACATAGCCTTCGCGGTCCTGATCGGCGGCCGCCAGGATCGGCTCACGCGTGCGGCCGAGCACCTTGGACGGATCGTTCTTGTCGAGCAGCGCCGCGCCAATCGAATATTTGCGCATCGCGCCCACGCCATGGGTGAGCAGCAGCCAGCCCTCGTCGACCTCGATCGGCGGGCCGCAATTGCCGATCTGCACCAGCTCCCAAGGGAACACCGGGGTCAAGATAAGCTCTCCATCGTCCCAATGATCGAGCCGGTCCGACCGCAGCAGATACAGGTTCTCGCCATCCTGCCGACCGATGGAGAGATATTCTCCGTTCACCGTGCGCGGGAACAGCGCAATGCCCTTGTTGCGGGCGGCCGACCCGGTCATCGGCACCAGATCGAAAGCGCGGAAATCGCGCGTGCGCAGCAGTTCGGACTGGATGCTCGCGCCATTATAGGCCGTGTAGGTGCCGAGCCACTCCAGCGAGCCATCGTCATGGGTGAAGTGGACGAGGCGCAAGTCCTCCAGTCCCTTCGACTGCGCCTCGGTGATCGGGAAGATCACCGTGCCTGACAGGGTGGAATCGCGGTTCCGATGCACCGTGACGGGGCCAGTCGGAATGTCCTGCCCGTCGATTCCGTGCGCGTCGGCCGCAGTGGCGAAGGGCGGTTCGGGCGCCAGCATCAGCTGATTGTCGCTGGTGATGATCCCTTCGCGGAAAGCGACGGAAGAGATATGGCCCTCACCCACCGCACGAAGGCTCATCAGGATGCGCTGCGACCCTTCGGTCATCCCGGACTGATCGGGATGCGGCACCGCGCTGGGGTTCATCAGCGCCGCGGCCGCATAGCTATATTCGTGACAGAAATAGGCGCCGATCAGCTGCCGCTTCTCATCATCGATGGCCAGGTTATCCAGCCCGTGAAGCTCGGCGATTTCCGCGAAGCGGGTCAGGAACACGCGGCGCGTTTGCCAGTGACGCGCCTCGAAATCCTTGAGCACGGCAGCCAGCTGCTCGCTCGCCTGGATCGACGTCATAGCCAGAACGGCATCGATCATTCGTTGGGAACGGCTTTGCCCCTGACCGTTCATCGCCGACTTGGCGATATGGAACGGGCGCACCACGACACGCGACGGGTCGGCATGGAGCCGGAGCCGATGATTGAACAAGTCCAAGAAAAAGGCCTCGTATTGTCGTCCGGAAGTCGACGCGCCAAGGCAAGCGGGGCTTACGCGACAGCGCGCCCCGTTCCTGCCACGGCTTGCGCTGCCTTTGAAAGCCTAGAAATCGCGCAGTTCGACAATTGCAGCGCCAGAATGGACTCGGCGCCCTGATTTCGGTTCAAACCGGTGGGCATCAGCCCATCGAAACAGCCGCCGTCCTGAACCGTGGCGAGCGGCAGATCGAGATCGTTCTGCCCGAAATACCAGCCATAGGCGCGCTCCGCCTCTGTCCGCCAACGTTCGTCGCCCGTGGCCGCAAAGGCGGCGCAGCACGCTTCAACCGTTGCCTGCGCTTCCAGCGGCTGCTGATCGAACGGCAGCGGATCGGCATAGGGCCGCCCAAAGCTTTCGGTGCCCACAGCGCGGAAGCGACCCTCCGGGCTCTTTTGCTGTTCGATGATCCAGGCCAGCGTCTCCAGGCCGGTATCCACCACATCCTGCCGGCCGATCGCCTGCCCGGCGCGGATCAGCGCCTCGGGCAGTCGGGCGTTGTCATAGGCGAGAACAATCTCGAACCAGACCCAATTGGGGCGCCGTGCGGCATCCAGCAGGGCCATATGCTCGTCCGGGAAGCGCGTGAGGATCGAATGCGCGAGCTGATGCCCGGGTGATGCCTCCAGCATGGCGGCCGCACCCAGCATGGCGAAGGATTGCGCGCGCGGACTGCCAAGCTCGAAGGCGAGGCTTGCCGTCATGTCGAACATCATCGTCGCCCAGTCGCGATGCTTGCGGCTGCGCGCGTCTCGCGCGGTGACGCCAAGCGCCCACAAGGCGCGGCCGTTGGAATCCTCCGACCCCTCGTCCTCGCACCACGTCCGATCAAAGTTCATGAAGTTGCGGAAGCGGCGCTGTTCCGGGTTCCATGCGAACTGCACAAAGGACGCGTAGATGGTGGTCCATTTGTCCCGTGCAGCGTCGTCGAGATCGTCCATCCCGCTCATCAGGATCAGCGCGCGTGCATTGTCATCGATGCAATAACCGTGGCGACGATCGGGAACGGAATAGATCGAATGCTGCAGCATCCCGGTCGAATCGCTCATCCGCTCCACGGCGGAAAGATCAGGCGCGTGAGGCTTGATCGGCCCGGAAGAGGGGATGCGCTGAGGGCGCCCGTCAACGATCGACGTAATCTCGTTCATTGCTCGCTCCGCCACACGTGACCAAGTCATCGTCCGGCCGCGCTCATAGGCGCGTGCGGACAGGCGTGAGCGGTTGCGCTCGCTGCCCAAAAGGCTGTTGATCTCACGCGCGAAAGCCGCCGCATCCCGGAAGTCGACCAGCACGCCATGTCCGTCGGCCAGGATCTCCGTGGCATGGACATAAGGCGTGGAGATCACGGCCTTGCCCACGCCCACGGCATAGGAGAGCGTGCCGCTCGTGATCTGTGCCGGGTTCAGATACGGCGTGACATAGATGTCTGCCGCCTGGAGATAGTCGATCAGCTCGTCCTGCTCGACAAAGGCATCAACGAAAGCGACGTTGTTTTCCACGCCGAGTTCGCGGGTCAGCGCCTTCAGGCCATCGCGATATTTCTCGCCTTCATGGGCGACGAGATTGGGATGGGTGGCGCCCAGCACGATATACATCGCATCCGGGTTCTGCTCCACGACGCTGGGCATTGCCTCGATCACCGTCTCGATGCCCTTGCCCGGCGCGAGCAGGCCGAAGGTGAGGATCACCTTGCGCCCCGACCAGCCGAAGCGCGGTTTCACCGTGGCGGGATCGGCGAAGGGGCGATCGGGCACGCCATGCGGAATGGTGACGATCGAGCGCGGATTGGCGCCATGCACCCGCGTCAGGATGTCCCGACCGCGTTCGGCCATGACGATGACCTTTGCCGCACGCCGCAGCAGCCCTTCCATCACCGCCCGCTCCTGCGCGCTCGGCTTTTCCAGAACGGTGTGCAGCGTGACGATCAGCGGCAGATTGGTACGATCGAGCAGCGCCAGGATATGCTCCCCGGCCGCGCCACCGAAGATGCCATATTCGTGCTGGAGCCAGATCGCCTGTGCGCCGGACGTCTCGATCGCTCTCGCAGTTGCGATATAGGCTGCCCGATCATCCTGCGGGATCGTGCCAGTGACGCACGAGGGATAATCATAGCGACCGGGATGATCGTCCATCGCGTACACATCGACGGACAGATCCGGATAGCGGCTTTTCAGGGCGTTGAACGTATCGGTCGTGAAGGTCGCAAGCCCACATTTTCGCGGCAGAAAATTGCCGATGAGGGCGATGTGCGTGACGCTGTTGTTCTCGACCGCTTGGTTCATCCTCATATGCCTTTGCTACGGAAGAGCGCCCGTTAACATGGCGTTCAGCGTTACAACCCGCCTGACGCGGGTTGGTTGCGCAATGTGCTGCAATGCAGCGCTGAATTGTCCCGGAAAGCGTTCAGCCGCGCCCGCGGTAGGACGGAACCCCCTGATCGGGCACCCACAGGTCCGCAGGCGGCGCGCCGGTCTGCCAAAAGACGTCGATCGGGATGCCGCCGCGCGGATACCAATAGCCGCCGATTCGCAGCCACAGCGGCTTCATTTCCTCGACCAGCCGCTCGCCGATGCCGACCGTGCAATCCTCATGAAAGGCGGCGTGATTGCGAAAGCTGCCGAGAAACAGCTTCAGCGATTTGGATTCAACAATGGTGTCGCCGGGAACGTAATCGATCACGAGATGCGCGAAGTCGGGCTGGCCGGTAACGGGGCACAGTGACGTGAATTCCGGCGACACGAAGCGGACCAGATAATTGCGGCCGAGGCGCGGATTGGGAACGTAATCGAGCACCGCCTCTTCCGGGCTGGCGGGAAGCGGGCTGTTCTTGCCGAGATGGAGTGTCATGCGGAGCAGATAGGGGCAGGCTCGCCGCGATACCAGTTCGCCGGCGTCGGTCCGCGCGTGTTTCGACAAGCGGGAATTGGAGGCTAAGAGAAGCGCATGGACCCACTTGTCTCCGCCCAATGGCTTGCCGCCGAGATCGGCGCGCGTGATCTTCGCCTTGCCGATTGCACCTGGTTTCTGCCCGGTGATGGACGGGACGCCGCGGCGGAATATCTCGCCGGGCACATCCCCGGCGCGGTCTTCCTCGACCTGGCGGAGATGGCCGACACGGAAACGAGCCTGCCGATGATGCTGCCCGGACCGGAGAAGTTCGCCAGCCGGATGGGCGGGCTGGGGCTCGGCGATGGCACGCGGATCGTGCTGTACGACCAGTCTCCGCATCACACCGCGGCGCGCGGCTGGGCCATGTTGCGCAGCTTCGGCATCACCGATGTCGCCATTCTCGACGGCGGGCTGGATGCGTGGCGCAGGGCCGGTGGTGCGCTGGCGATCGGCGAGGAAGCGCCGCGGCCGCGGCACATCACGCCGCGCGATCGTGGCCGCGCCATCCGCGATCTGATGCACATGAAGGCCGTGCAGGCCAGCGGCGCCGAGCAGATCGTCGACGCACGCTCCCCAAGCCGCTTTGCCGGGGCCGAAGCGGAGCCGCGCGCGGGGGTGACCCCCGGGCATATACCCGGTTCGACCAACCTTCATTACGCCCGCTTCTTCCGCGAAGATGGCACATGGAAGGACGTGGACGCGCTGCGCGCCTTGTTCGACGACGCCGGTATCGACCTCGAGCGGCCGATGGTGGCGACCTGCGGCTCAGGCGTGACCGCCGCGGTGATCGCCTTTGCCGCGCATCTGCTGGGGCGCGAGGTGCCGGTCTATGACGGAAGCTGGGCGGAATGGGGTGCCGATCCCGCCACGTCGAAGGAGACCGGGGCATGAGCAAGGACCGGCCGATCGCCGATGCTACCCGTGTCGTTGCCGCCGGGCGACGCGCGGAATGGACGCAGGGGATCGTCAACCCGCCGCTGTGGCGCGCCTCCACCCACCTTTATGACTCGGTCGCCGAGCTGCGCGCCAATGGTGCGCGCGACACCCACCACCGCCTGTTCTACGGCCGGCGCGGCAGCCCTACGCAATGGAGCCTGGCAGAGGCGCTGACCGAGCTTGAGCCGGGTGCGGAGGCGACCTTCCTCTACCCCTCCGGCGTGGCGGCGATCGCGGCGGCGCTGCTGAGCGTGCTCTCCCCCGGTGACGAATTGCTGGTGCCGGACGCCGCCTATGATCCGACCCGCGCCATGGCGACGGGGCTGCTGAAGCGCTTTGGCATCAGTTCGCGCTTCTACGATCCGCTGATCGGGGCGGGCATCGCGGACCTGATCGGCGAGCAGACCCGCGCCGTCTTCATGGAAAGTCCGGGCAGCCTCACCTTCGAGGTGCAGGACGTGCCCGCGATCGTGGCGGCGGCCAAGGCACGGGGCGTAACCACGCTGCTCGACAACACCTGGGCCACGCCGCTGCGCTTTCGCGCGATCGAGAAGGGGGTCGACCTCGCGATCCTCGCCTGCACCAAATATGTCGTGGGCCATTCTGACGTAATGCTGGGCAGCGTCACCGCCGCGCCTTCGCACTGGCGCAAGCTGCGCGAGGTCAGCTTCCAACTGGGACAGGTGGCAAGTCCCGACGACGCCTGGCTCGGCTCGCGGGGCCTGCGCACCATGGCGGTGCGGCTAGCACAGCATGAGGCAAGCGCGCTCAAGATTGCGCGCTGGCTGGAGACCCGGCCGGAGGTGGACCGCGTTCTTCACCCGGCTTTGCCATCCTGCCCTGGCCGTGAGCTTTTCGCGCGAGACTTCATCGGCGGCAGCGGGCTTTTCTCCTTCGTGCTGAAGGGCGGCGATGAGGCGGCGCGCGCGGCGCTGATCGACGGGCTTCACCATTTCGGCATCGGTTACTCCTGGGGTGGCTTCGAAAGCCTGGCGATCCCCGTCGACCCCGAACGCCATCGCAGCGCAACCCGACCCGACTTTGCCGGGCCGCTGGTGCGATTGCAGATCGGGCTGGAGGATCCGGACGACCTGATCGCCGATCTGGCGGCCGGCCTCGACCGGTTCAGCGCGGCACGGGGATGACGCCGATGGAAGCGTGGCTCGACGCGAACGGCCTGGCACTGCCATCGCGGATGGACGCGCTGGAGGTGGCGATCGCGGGGGCGCTGATCGTGCTGGCGCTGGCGCTGGGCGTCTTCGCGCAGCGCTCGTTCGGCGCGCGGGCGAGTCAGTTCTGGAAGACCCATGTCGCGCATCACGGCGAGGGTCTGTGGGAGCGGATGCCCGCCATCCTGCGACACGGCGTTGCCGCCTTGGCAACGTCGATCGTCATGTCGGCCTATCCCTGGTCCGCTTGGGGCGGGCTGGATGCAATCACGGCCACGCTGGACGGCGTGGGCGTGGATGTCGGCCGACGCCGGCTGTCGCTGCTGGCGATCACCAGCGCGCTGCTCGTCATCGTCATCATCATCGCCATCGTTCGCCTGGCGAACCGGATCGTCAGCCACGCCATTGCGCGGACGACCACGCTGGACGCGACGCAGAAGCTGCTGGGTCAGAAGCTGGCCACCATCGCCATTGTGGTGGCGGCGTTTCTGTTCTCGATCGACCTGTTGGGCATCGACCTGACTGCCTTTGCCGTCTTCTCCGGCGCCATGGGCCTGGCGGTCGGCTTCGGCCTGCAGAAAACCGTCGGCAACCTGATCGCGGGCATCATCCTGCTAATGGACCGTTCGATCAAACCGGGCGATGTGATCGTCGTCGGCGACAGCTTTGGCTGGGTCAACAAGATCGGCGTGCGTGCCGTCAGCGTGGTGACGCGCGACGGCAAAGAACATCTCATACCGAATGAAAACCTGATGACTCAGGAGGTGGAGAACTGGTCCTTCACCAATCGCAACGTGCGCGTGCGCATCCCGGTGAGCGTCGCGTACAATTGCGACCTGAAAGTCGCGCAGGAACTGATGTTCGCCGCCGCTGCCGAGTCGCCACGTGTGCTTGCCAGCCCCAAGCCTAACGTGTGGCTGACGGGGTTCGGCAATGACGGGGTCGAGCACGAGATCCTGGCCTGGATCAGTGACCCGGAGAGCGGTGTCGGCAACGTCCGGTCAGACGTGCTCAACCGATTGTGGTGGAAGTTCAAGGAAGCGGGCGTTGCCCTCCCCTTCGCCCAGCGCGACATCTATGTGCGCAGCTGGCCAGGCGAGCCGATGCCGATCGAGCGCGACAGAGCGCCGGATGAACCTACGATTTAATGGCTTCGAAACTCAAGCCGTCCGCTGACGACGGAAAGGCTTCAGACGATCGTGGCGCCGGCAGTTGATCGTCCACGTTCGCTAAGGTCCGGATGACAACCGAAACTCGCCATGGACGGAGCACGCCGGCCCGACCAGGCCGAGCCGGCGTATAGCCTTACTTGGGCGCGTTGGCGCGAGCTTCCTGCCCGTCGCCTTCCGGCGCGGCGATGATGTCGCGCGTGGTCTGGCCCTTGTCGATCACGTTGGTCTGGGGATCGCCCGCGGAGGAGCGGATGCCGTCATCAGCGGACTGTTCGCCCGCCGCCTGAAGCGCGGCGGCCTCACCGGCGCTGCGCTGCGCGCTGCCGAACAGCGCCTCCAGCGTCTGAGCCTGCGCCGCGCTGGCGGATTGCACGCGCGCCGCACCCGGCGTCGGCGGCACCAGCGCGAAATCGGGCGGGATGATCAGCGACGGCTGACGCGCCACCGCAAACTCGTCTGGACGATCGCGGTCGAGCCCGTTGCTCGCGCACCCGGCGAGCAGCACCGCAAGACCTGCGCCCATGACCATCGACTTACGCATTTACATTCTCCGAAGCCATCTTGTCCGGCTTTGCCGCCGGTTTATCGCGGATGAGCAGCGCGCGCACCAGCAGAATGAGCACGCCGATGGTGATCGCCGCATCCGCGACGTTGAAGACGAGGAACGGCCGCCATTCACCGAAGTGAAGATCGGCAAAATCCACGACATAGCCGAAGCGCACGCGGTCAACGATGTTGCCGATGGCTCCGCCCAGCACGAGGCCGAGCGCCAGCCTGTCTGCGCCCTTTTCCTCACGCCACATCCAGAAGGTCACGGCCGCGGCGATCAGGCCCGTCATCGCCACCAACGCCCAGCGTGCCGTTTCGCTTTCCGCGCGCAGCAGGCCCAGGCTGACGCCCATGTTCTGCACGAAGCGCAGGTCGAAGAAGGACACGACCTCTCGCGATGCGCCCAGGAAGTTGATGCCGAGCGGCCCGGTGACGAGCCATTTCGTCAATTGATCGACCAGGAACACCAACGCCGCGACGACGAGGCCGGCCGCGGGAGCGGCGCGCTTCACGCGGCCACCTCTTCGCCCACCACATCGGAGCAGCGGCCGCACAGCGCATTGTCTTCGGCCACTTCGGGCAGCAGGCGCCAGCAGCGGCCGCATTTGTGATAATCGGTTCGCGTCACGGTCACCTCATCGCCCGGCGATACCTTCGCCACGATGAACGCCTCGGCCAGTTGATCCACCGGCAGCGGCGTATCGGTGACGGTCACGTCCGCCTCCAGGCTGGAGCGCACAACCTTTTCGCGGCGCAGCGGCTCGATCGCCTCGGTCACCCGCTCGCGGAGGCGGCGGACTTCCAGCCAGCGGGCGCTGACGTCCTCGCCCGCCTCCGCCGGCAGTTCGGGCCAGTCGAGGAAATGCACGGAGCTGTTCTCGCTCGGGAAGCGGGATTGCCACACTTCCTCCGCCGTGAAGACCAGCACCGGCGCCGCCCAGCGCACCATGGCGTGGAACAGCACGTCCAGCATGGTGCGATACGCCCGCCGCTTCACGTCATCCGACGCGTCGCAATAGAGCGAGTCCTTGCGGATATCGAAGAAGAAGGCCGACAGGTCCTCGTTGGCGAAATCGCTCAGCAGGCGGACGTAGCCGTTGAAGTCGAAGTCTGCGATCGCGCGGCGAAGCTGCTGGTCCAGCGCTTGGACAAGATGGAGCATGTAGCGCTCCAGCTCCGGCCACTCGGCGACCGGCAGCTTCTCCGCCTCATCGAATCCGTCGAGCGCGCCGAGCAGGTAGCGGAAGGTGTTCCTGAGCTTGCGATACTGGTCCGCGACGCCGGCCAGGATCTCCTTGCCGATGCGGTGATCCTCGGTGAAGTCGACCGACAGCGCCCACAGCCGCAGGATGTCCGCGCCGTAATCGCGCATCAGATCAAGCGGGTTGATCGTGTTGCCGAGCGACTTGGACATCTTCATGCCCTTGGCGTCCATCGTGAAGCCGTGCGTCAGCACCGTATCATAAGGCGCCCGGCCGCGCGTGCCGCAGCTTTCCAGCAGCGACGACTGGAACCAGCCGCGATGCTGGTCCGAGCCCTCAAGGTAGAGGTCCGCCGGCCAGGACAGTTCCGGCCAGCGCCCGCTTTCAAGCACGAAGGCATGGGTGCAGCCCGAATCGAACCACACGTCGAGAATGTCGGTGACCCGCTCATAATCCGCCGGATCGCGTCCCTCGCCAAGGAAGCCGGCCGCCGCCTCGTCAGTCCAGGCATCGACGCCCTTCGCGCGAAAGGCTTCGACGATGCGTGCGTTCACTGCGGGATCGACCAGCAGCTCGCCCGTCGCGCGATGGACGAACAGCGCGATCGGCACGCCCCAGGCGCGCTGACGGCTGATCACCCAGTCGGGCCGCCCTTCGACCATCGCGCCGATGCGATTGCGGCCCTTCTCCGGCACGAAGCGCGTCGCGGCGATCGCCGCCACGGCGCGATTGCGGAGGGTGTCGCCGGCGACACGCCCTTCGACAAGCTCAGGGGGAACGGTGCTTTCTTCCCCGTTCGTGCCGAACGAAGTCGAAGCACGTGTCCCAGCCGCATCGCCCGCAATCGGCTTGTCGACCGCGATGAACCACTGGGGCGTGCAGCGGAAGATCACCTTCGCCTTGGAGCGCCAGGAATGCGGATAGCTGTGCTTGAAATCGTCGCTGGCGGCGACCAGCGCGCCCGCTTCGCGCAGGTTGGTGCAGATCGGCCCATCCGACGCCACGAACTTCTTGTTGATGACGCTGCCCTGCCCGCCGAGCCATGCCCAGTCCGGGCGGTACATGCCGCCCGCATCGACGGCGAAGACCGGATCGATGCCGTGCGCCTTGCAGAGGTCGAAATCGTCCTCGCCGTGGTCAGGCGCCATGTGGACGAGGCCGGTGCCGGCATCGGTGGTGACGAAATCGCCCGGCAGGAACGGGCGCGGCTTGGCGAAGAAGCCGCCCAGCGCATGCATCGGGTGGCGCGCGACGGCGCCGGCGAGCTTGTCGCCCGTGAGCATCGCGAGCGCGGTAACCGTGCCGGCCGCGTCGCCCACCTTCATGACCACGGGATGGCCGATGCGCGCGCCGAAGCTTTCGATCAGATCACGCGCCACCAGCAGCGTGCGCGGCCCTGCCACCATGTCGTCGAACCGCGCGAGGACGTATTCGACCTCAGGGCCGTAGGCCAGCGCCTGGTTCACCGGAATCGTCCACGGCGTCGTGGTCCAGATCACCGCATGCGCACCGACCAGCTCCGGCGCGTTCGGCGCCTCGGTGATCTCGAACGCGACGTCGATCTGCGTCGACACGACGTCCTCATATTCCACCTCGGCCTCAGCCAGCGCGGTCTTCTCGACCGGAGACCACATCACCGGCTTGGCGCCGCGATAAAGCTGCCCCGTCTCGGCGAACTTCATCAGCTCGGAAACGATCGTCGCCTCTGCAGCGAAGTCCATGGTCAGATAGGGCTTGTCCCAATCGCCGTTGACGCCCAGCCGCTTCAGCTGTTCGCGCTGCGTGTCGACCCACTTCTGGGCATAGGCGCGGCATTCGGCGCGGAACTCCGCCGGCGGCACCTCGTCCTTGTTCAGCTTCTTCTTGCGATATTCTTCCTCGACCTTCCACTCGATTGGCAGGCCGTGGCAATCCCAGCCGGGCACGTACGGCGCGTTCTTGCCCAGCAGCGTCTGGGTGCGCACCACCATGTCCTTCAGGATATGGTTCAGCGCGTGGCCGATATGCATGTCGCCATTGGCATAGGGCGGGCCATCGTGAAGGATGAACTTCTCGCGGTCCGCTCGCTGCTCACGCAAACGCTGGTAAAGGCCCAGTCGCTGCCACCGCTCCAGAATCGCGGGTTCCTTCTGCGGCAGGCCCGCCTTCATCGGAAAGTCGGTCTTCGGCAGGAAGACGGTGTCGCGCCAATCCTTCTGATCGGGCTCGCGTGCGGAGGTGGTTTCGTCGGCCATAGAAGCTCGCGCCCTTAGCGCGGGTCGCCGGGCAAAACAAACCACTGTGGCGTCGCGATCTGCAGCCGCGGCGGATCAATCGCCGGCGAGGATCTGTCGTGCGCGGTCGCAATCGGCGGCCATCTGTTCGGTCAACGCTTCGAGCGTGTCGAACTTGGCCTCCGGACGCAGGAACTCCACCAGTGCAACGTCGATCACCTGGTCGTATAGGTCACCGGAGAAATCGAACAGATAAGGTTCGAGCAATTCCTTGGGAGGATCGAAGCTCGGCCGGATGCCAAGGTTCGCGGCACCGCCAAAGACCTGTCCGTCCTCCAGCATCACGCGCACCGCATAGATGCCGTAGGCGGGGCGCAGGTAATTGCCGAGGTCCACGTTAGCGGTCGGATAACCGATCTCCCGTCCAAGCTTATCACCATGCCGCACCTCGCCGCGGATGGTGAAGGGCCGGGTCAGCAGCCGGGAAGCATCGCGCGGGCGACCCTCGCGCAGGGCAGCGCGAATGCGCGTGGACGAGACGGTATCGCCCTCCAGCGTGACCGCGCGAACAGTATCGGTCGAAAAGCCGTGCGCCTCGCCAAGGCTGGCCAGCATCGCAACATCGCCCGAGCGCGCCTTCCCAAAGGTAAAATCGGCGCCAGTGACGACCCCGGCGGCCCCGATCTGCGCCACCAGCTGCTCGGTGACGAACTCTTGCGCGGACAAAGCGGCGAGCGCCGCGTCGAAGGGGAAGACAAGCAGAGCGTCCACGCCCGCCGCGCGCATCAGCTCCGCCCGCTGCTCCAGCGTGGTCAGGCGGAACCATGGGCTGTCGGGCTTGAAGAAGCGCATCGGGTGCGGATCGAAGGTCGCGACCAAAGCCGGGCGCCCCTCAGCTCGCGCCCGCTCGACCGCGCGCCCGACCACCGCCTGGTGCCCGAGGTGAAAGCCATCGAAATTGCCCAGGGCAACGATCCCGCCGCGCAATGCCTGCGGCAGCGCCTCGCCCCTGTTCAGCCGGATGATCCCATGCCGCTCCATGGCAGCGGCGCATAGCGGCGCGCGCGTCAGCGCACCAGTGTCACGAAACTATAGGCCGGACGACCGGCATCGGCAGCATGTTCCTCACGCGCGACCTCGCGCCAGCCGGTGAAAGGGGGAACAATGGTGTCGCCCTCCGGTGCTGCATGGACCTCAGTCAATTCAACGCGATCGGCGCGATCAAGGAACAGCGCGAAGATATCCGCGCCGCCGATCACCGCGGCATCATCGCCCGCGAGCGCCAGCGCTGCTTCGGGATCGTGCGTCACCTCTGCGCCGTCGGCAGACCAGTCGCGATCACGGGTGAGAACGATATGGCGTCGCCCCGGCAACGGCGCGGGGAAGCTCTCGAATGTCTTGCGCCCCATGATCATGGGCCGGCCGATCGTCTGCGCCTTGAAGCGCTTGAGATCGGCCGGAAGGTGCCAGGGCAAGCCGCCGTCGCGGCCGATCACGCCATTGCTGGCGCGGGCAAGATGCAGCGAAACGGTCACTGGCCGTGCGTGCGCTCGGCCGATCCAAGCGCGACCGCACAAGCAGGCGGACTGCCGAACTGAAGCAGCATCGCTGCGAGCGTGGCGGTTGCGATGGTGATCAGATAATCCCGCATGCCAGCCTCCCTTCCGACGACTACGCTTGTAGTCATGGAGGCTGAACGGCGGG
>NZ_LSKH01000225.1:0-7982 GCF_001557395.1 Sphingomonas sp. CCH5-D11
CCGCCGCCCCCGCAGGAGCCACCAGCCCCGCCTGCCCCAGACACAGCAGCGCGGCCGCCATTGCGGCCATGGCGGCGAGGGAAATGCCCCAAGCTCCCGAGTGCAGAGCCGCGAGAACACAGCCAAGCAGGATGGCAGTCCAGCCGACGCTGTTAAGGCTCATTGAGCGGCGTGGCCTCGCCCAAGCGAGCCGCAGGACGGCGACGCCGGCGACCGACGCTGCTGCCCCGCCCATCAGCAGAAGCTCAGCGGCCATTCGACGAGCCTCGATAGCAGGCGATCACGCGGTGGAGGCTCACGCTGGCACTTTGCCTTTTTCCTATAATGAAACTGGATTGAGGGCGCTTGTTGTGGCTCAAGCCGTCGCGCTCATACTAACGCTACAAAGAATGTGAATGTCTCGCAATATCATCGACCCGGCAGGATGTTCCTTTCACCCCCTCTGCTTCACTACCCGCACCCTTGAGCCCTCGCTTGACTTAAGCGCCGGACCCAAGCAACATTGTTACATGCTCGCGCCTGCGACCTATCTGCGGTTCCGCCATCACGCCGGCCAATTGGCCGCACGCCTCTAGCCCCGGCTCACCCGACGTAACTGGCTGAGCCCGGGGTAAATCGATCGACCTTCCGGTGCGCGGCCATGCGCGCCGACCTCGACAAGTGGCAGGCACATCATGACATCATGCTCCTCTTTTTGCGGAGAGACGTTTCGCTCTTCTCCCCCGACGCGCTTTCGACGGGGGATCGGCCGATGATCGAAGAGATCGCGCGGCACCGTTGCACCGGGCGCGGCGGCATGCCGCGCTACGTGATCGAGCATCGTCCGGTCTTCACCACCCACGGTGAGGGCGACACAAGCCTGTACCGAGGCGCGAGCCGAGCATCGCTGCCCGATGGAGAGCCCGTGCGTTACGTTGACGAGCGCACGTTCGCGGTCATTGCGACTGGCGAGATGCTGGTTCACGACCTCCATCGCTGCGGATGTGCACCGGCGCCGAAGATTACCAGCATCGCTGCCGGATCACGCAACAACTGATCGGACAACCGATCTTGACGCGGCTACAAGCTTTCTGACCTTTGCTCACCGATGATCAGCAGCGCCTCGCACGAACGAAGGCGCATCGAGAGGAGAGAGGCATTGGACATAGAGGTCGTAGCGGAAGGGTTGCTGTTTCCTGAAGGCCCGATCGCCATGGCGGACGGCTCGGTCCTGCTGGTCGAGATCAAGCGACAGACGCTCACACGGGTGCGCCGCGATGGCACCACTGACGTGATTGCCCAGCTTGGTGGCGGCCCGAACGGCGCTGCGATCGGGCCGGATGGCGCCGTCTATATCTGCAACAATGGCGGTTTCGAGTGGATCGAGCGCGAGGACGGCATGCTCGCGCCGCACGGCACGCCGGCGGATTACGAGAGCGGGTCGATCCAGCGCGTTGACCTTGCCACCGGCGACGTCACCACACTTTATACTTCGTGCGACGGCCGTGCCCTGCGCGGGCCGAACGATCTTGTGTTCGATCACGAAGGCGGCTTCTGGTTCACCGATCTGGGCAAGAGCAACGGCGACACGACACAGGTTGGTCATTTGCTTTACGCTCGGCCGGACGGCTCGCAGATCGTGCGGGTCCGCGAGGGCATGGTGACTCCCAACGGCGTTGGCCTCGCGCCCGACGGCAAGACGCTCTATGTCGCGGAGACGACCACCGGCCGTCTGTGGGCGTTCGATATAGCCGGTCCGGGCCGTCTGACGACGCCGCACGACAGGTGGGCAGCGGGCACGGTGTACGGACCGCTCCCTGGTTACCAGCTTTTCGACAGCCTCGCAGTGGAAGCGGACGGCCATGTCTGCGTCGCCACGATCGTGAACGGCGGAATCACGGCCTTTGACCCGGCCGATGGCTCATCGGAGCATTTCGCCTTCCCCGATCCGATCACCACCAACATCTGCTTTGGCGGGGAGGACATGCGCACCGCCTGGATCACCTGCTCCGGCTCCGGCAGGCTCTTCAAAGCGCGCTGGCCGCGTCCGGGCCTGAAACTCGCCTTTAACGCCTGAAAGCTGCGCTGGCGGATGCGCTGTCCGCCGGCCCGTCAGCAATGGGCGACCAGACTATCTTTCGAGCACCAGTTCGCCAGTGGCAAGCCGCTCGCGCAGCTCGCGCTTCAACACCTTGCCCGAGGCATTCTTCGGCAGTTCGTCGACGAACACAATTGCGCGCGGTTTCTTGTAGCTGGCGATATGTTCGCGGCAAAAACCGATGAGGTCGGCTGCACTGGTCGTCTCGCCAAGACGGCAGGAGACGACCGCTACCACCTGCTCGCCCCAGGTCGGATCCTCCGCGCCGATCACCGCCGCCTCGCGGATCGCCCGATGTCGGTAAAGCACTTCCTCCACCTCGCGCGGATAGATGTTCTCGCCACCAGAGACGATCATGTCCTTCTTGCGGTCGACGATCCACAGGTATCCGTCGTCGTTCCAGCGACCGACATCGCCGGTGTGGAACCATGGGCCCGTGAACGCCTTTGCCGTCGCCTCCGCGTTGCGCCAATAACCCGAGAGCACCTGGTCGCCACGCACCAGGATCTCGCCCTCCGTGCCGGGCGGCGCATCCCGGCCATCCTCCGTCACCACGCGCACTTGCGAGAGCAGCATCTGCCGCCCGACCGAGTTCAGGATCGGCAGCCCGTCGTCGAGCGCGCGATCATGTTCCTCCGCCGTCAGCACCATGACGTTGCCGGCAAGTTCGGTCATGCCGAAGCCGGTTGCGAAGCGCACGTTGGGCCATCGCTCCCGGGCACGCAGCAGCACCGCGGCGGGCATCGCCGACGCGCCATAGCCCATGTTGCGCAGCGATGAGAGATCGTAACGGCTCATCGAGGGATGATCGAGCAGCATGGCAATCATCGTGGGTGCGGCCGATGTCGCCGTGACGCCATGGCGCTCGATCGTCGCGAACAGGGTTTCGGGATCGAAGTTCTGCATCAGCACCACGGCTTGGCCGCGCAGGTGCTGGATCAGCAGCGCATAGCCGGCGACATGGTACATCGGGAAGGTGAGCATATAGACGGGCTTCGTCACCTCTCCGTCATCCCGGTCCCAGCTGACGAGCGCATTCATGACCGCGCCAAGCACGTTGCGGTGGCTGAGCATCGCGCCTTTCGGCAGCCCCGTCGTGCCAGAGGTGTAGAGCAGCCAGGCAAGATCATCGTCGTCGACGGCCACCTCCGGCGGTTCTGGTTGCCCTGACGCGAGCAAGGTTTCGAACGCGAGTGAACCAGGGACAGGCGCCCCGATGCTGATGATGGTACGCACATCGATGCGGTCGCGGATCGCCTCGATCGCGCCCATGAACTTGTCCTCGACGATCAGCACGGTCGGCTCCGCATTGCCGATGATATAGGCAAGCTCTGCCGGGCTCAGCCGATAATTGAGGAAGGTGAGCGCCATACCGGCGCCCGGCACCCCATAATAGCATAAGGCATATTCAGGGCAGTTCTCGGCCAGGATCGCTACCCGGTCGCCGGGCGCAGCGATCCCGAGCAGCGCATTCGACAGTCGCCAGCAGCGATCGCGCAGCTGGCTGTAGGTCATCGCTTGATCCTGGAATTGCACCGCCACGACATCGGGCGCATGATGCGCGGCAGTGGCAGGAATATCTCCCACCAGCATGATTGGCCCTCTCCTCTCGCCGGTCGATGCACAGGTCGCCGGCTCTTCTGAAAAGCTATCATGTTCTATTTTCCGGCACGCGGATAGTCGGCCGTTGCACCGGTTGTATTGAGGGCCGCGGGCCGGCTGTTCATGGCCGCGAAATGCCGGAGACGGTCATGCAGCGGGGATTGTTTGAAATCGCTGGTCAAGCCCTTAGGCTACGCCGCGAAAAAGCGCGGAGAGATCAAACATGACAACCTGCACCGCCGCCGTCGCGCATGGGCCACATGCCGATTTCGTCCTGGAGGAGCTGACCGTGCAGCAGCCGCGGGCGGGCGAGGTCCTGGTCAAGGTAGCAGGGGTTGGATTGTGCCATACCGATCTCGTCTTCCGCGATCAGATCGCGACCTATCCCTTCCCCGCCGTCTTCGGCCACGAGGGCGCCGGTGTGATCGAGGCGATCGGTGAGGAGGTAGAGGGCTTTACCGTTGGCGACCAGGTGATCATCGGCTTCTCTAGCTGCGGCGCCTGCCCACGTTGCGAAGAGGGCTTGCCGAGCTACTGCCGCAACTTCGTTCCGCTCAACTATGCCGGCATGCGCGTGACGGACGGGTCGCAGGCATATGCGAATGGCGATACTGCGGTTGCCTCACACTTCTTCGGACAATCCACCTTTGCGACCCACGCGATCACCCGGACGCGCAACCTGGTGAAGGTGGAGAATAGCGCCGCGCCGCTGGAGGTGCTGGGAACGCTTGCTTGCGGGTTTCAGACGGGCGCCGGGGCGATCATGCGCACCTTTGCCTGCCCTGCCGGGTCCAGCCTGGTCGTGTTTGGCGGGGGCCCCGTCGGGCTCGCCGCCGTAATGGCGGCGAAGCTACGCGGTTGTGCCGCGATCATCCTGGTGGAGCCGATGGCGAGCCGTCGGAGCATCGGCGCGGAACTGGGCGCGACCCATGTGATCGACCCGAACGATGGGGATCTGGCAACTGCGATCCGCACCATCGTGCCGGAGGGAGTTGATTTCGCCTTTGACACCACGGGCAATGTGGCGGTGATCGAGGCAGGTATGGCGTCGCTTGGCAGTCACGGGGCTATCGGGCTGGTCGGCGTTCCACGCGAGGCAGGCGCATCCATCTCGGTCAACATCAGCGCGCTGATGACACCCGGCCACCGGATCTATGGCATCATTGAAGGCGACAGCGACCAGCAGGGCTTCATTCCCGAGCTGATCGCGCATCACGCGGCCGGGCGCTTCCCGTTCGATCGGCTGGTGCAAACCTATCGCCTCAGCGAGATCAACGAGGCCATTGCGGCGCAGGCACGGGGCGAGTGCATCAAGGTGGTGCTGATCCCGTAACTTCTGTTATGCGGCGAGCAATCAGAATCGGGAGAGTGAGGCAATGAACTTCGATAGCGACTATCGCATGTTGATCGGCGGCGAGCTGGTAACCGGCGCCGCGACGCTCGACGTGGTTAATCCGGCGAACGAGGAAGTGATCGCCAGCGTGCCGGACGCAACGCGCGAGGATCTGGACAAGGCGATCGCGGCTGCACGCAAGGCGTTTCCCGGCTGGGCCGCGACGCCGATCGGGGAACGCAAGGCAAAGCTGGCGGCGCTCGGACAGGCAATCATGGCGAATGCCGATCCGCTGATGCGCCTGCTGACCAAGGAGCAGGGCAAGCCGCACACGGAATCGCAGGGCGAGGTGATGGGCGCCGGATATTGGCTGATGGCTGCGTCCCAGCTCGACCTGCCCGTTACCGTGAATGAGGATTCGGAAGAGCGGTACAGCGAGACGCGTCATGTACCGCTTGGGGTGGTCGGTGGCATCGCGCCGTGGAATTTCCCGATGATCCTGGCGATGTTCAAGGTCGGCCCCGCGCTGCTCGCCGGCAATACGATGGTATTGAAGCCGTCGCCCTTTACGCCGTTGTCGACGCTGAAATTCGGTGAGCTCGCCGCTGAGCTTCTGCCGCCGGGCGTGCTCAATATCATCACCGGCGGTGACGATCTCGGCCCCTGGATGACGAGCCATCCGGGTTTCGACAAGATCAGCTTCACCGGATCAACCGCGACCGGCAAGCGCGTGATGCAGTCCGCCGCGCCGACGCTGAAGCGCGTGACGCTCGAGCTGGGCGGGAACGACGCAGCGATCGTGATGCCCGACGTGGATGTCGAGAAGGTGGCGGAGGAGCTGTTCTGGGCGGCCTTCCGGAACAATGGCCAGATCTGCATCGCCACCAAGCGCATGTATGTTCACGAGGACATCTACGATCAGCTGCGCGACGCGCTGGTCGCCTATGCCAAGACCGTGAAGGTGGGCGACGGATCGGAACAGGGCACACAGATCGGCCCGATCAACAACAAGCAGCAATATGCCCGCGTGCTGGAGCTGATCCAGGACGCCAAGGACAAGGGCTACAAGTTCCTGGTGGGTGGCGAGAAGGCCGAGGTGCCGGGCTATTTCGTGCCGGTGACGATCCTCGACAATCCGCCCGAGGATGCGCGGATCGTGCAGGAGGAGCAGTTCGGCCCCGTTCTGCCGCTTCTGAAGTTCGATGACCTGGATGACGTGGTCGCCCGCGCGAACGCGACCGACTATGGCCTAGGCGGCTCCGTCTGGGGCGCTGACGAGGACAAGGCGTTCGAGATCGCGCAGCGCATCGCCAGCGGCACCGTGTGGGTCAACGAGACGCAGCATCTGTCGCCCATGGCAGCGTTCGGCGGCATGAAACAGTCCGGCGTCGGCGTTGAAGGCGGGATCGAAGGCCTGCTGGAGTATACCAACGCGCAGACGATCGTTCGCAAGAAGCGCAAGGAAGCCGTGCCCGCCTAACCTGCGAAACAGAGGTGCGCGGGCGCCCCTTATCGGGTCGTCCGCACACTGCCTCCTGGCAAAGGAATGCTATGACCGATCTGCTCGGCACCTGGACGCTCATTTCCTGCGTGAGCCAGAGGGGCGACAAGGAAAAAAGCACCTTCGGCGATCCGCCTGCCGGGCAGCTGCAATATACCGGCGACGGCCGCATGTCGGCGTTCCTGATGGATCCTGACTGGGCTGCCGCGGGCGATCCGCGCGCCGACAGCTTTACCCAGTTCTTTTCCTATGCCGGCTCTTGGCAACGTGAAGGCGACCGGGTGATGCACGACATCCTCTTCGCCTCCCAGCCGACGCGGGTGGGCACACGCTTCGTTCGGCTGATCGTCCCGGTGGACGACGATACGATCGAGCTCGTCACCGAGCCCGAGGTGTCAAAATCCGGCCAGACCTACGTCACGCGGCTAAGGTGGAAACGCGTCCCCGCCGGTGAATGATTAGGCTAGGGATGAACTCAGATGGCATGTCGCATCAGCTCTGGCCCGCACTGGAAAGCGCTGGTCCACGACAGCTGCGACCATACAGGTCCTTTTGAGAAAAGGGCATCAAGCGAGGCCGAAAGCGCGACGCTGTGGACGGCGGATTGGGCCATGCGGAATGCGCTGCGTTCGTCTGCGCGTCGTGTTGGACACAAGAGCCTTCGCGTGGATGCTACCAATGGTGGCGAAAGGCGATGGTGGCAGGGGCAGGATTGAGCCGCTGTAGCTCTCGAGGTCGCCTGATTGCCTAAGTTGTTGTCGACAACGACCTCAGCGACCTAAGCGACCCCATCTCTCGGTCCCTCAGCGCCCAAACACCGGTGCGCGGTCGAAATCCTCTTTCCCGAACGGCCGGTCGCTGAAGAGATAGCTGTAATAGAATTCGCGCAAGCGGCGGTGGAAATTGCGGATGCGATCCTGATAGGCGAGCTGCGCCGTCAGGTCCGTGTCCGCCAGCCGGGTGAGCAGCGCCTGCACGCCGACCGATGGCAGCACCCAGCCGAGCGCCCGCGCCGCCGCATCGCGCCGCTCCAGCCCGGCGCGATAGTCATGTACCTGCTCCGCAACGCTTTCATCGCCATTCTGATGAAACGCGAGATACCATTTGTAGTGGAATTCCGGCCCGAGCGGCGCCGAGTTCGCCCAGCGCGGATGGCTGGCATAGAACCGGCGCATCGTTTCCTCGCGCGGGATGTCCCAGGCGTGATTGACGCGTTCGCGCTGCGCCAGCGCGATCTCCGCCCCTTGCGTGATCGGCACCGCTCGGTTGATCGCGACATGCGCCAGCGTCGGCGCGATCAGCACCAGCACCAGCCAGCAGGCGGCAAGCGTCGCGGCGTTGGCCACCGAGCTCCAGCGCAGCCGGCCGATCAGCGCGGCGAGGCCGATCCAGAACAGGAGGTAGGCGGCGATGACGAGCAGGATCAGCAGGATCGCCCCCGGCACCACGCCGGACGATATGGCGGCAAC
>NZ_LSKH01000226.1:0-4714 GCF_001557395.1 Sphingomonas sp. CCH5-D11
CTGCCGTTCGAGGCGCTGGAGCCGACGATCCTGGCCGCGCTCGGCTCCCCGATCGAGGACGTGTTTGCGAGCTTCGGCCGCGACCCGATCGCCGCGGCGTCGATCGCGCAGGTTCATGCCGCCACCCTTCGCGACGGAACCGAAGTCGTAGTCAAGATACGCCGGCCGGGGATCGCGGAACGAGTCGATGCCGACCTTCGGCTGCTCCGCCGCATCGCGCGGCTTGCCGCGAGGCACTCGCCGGAGATACGGCGCCTCAAACCTGACGACCTGCTCCGGTTTTTCGCGGAGAGTCTGTCGCAGGAAATGGACCTCAGTGCCGAAGCGGCAGCCTGCGAGAGCATCGGGGCCTTCCTGCAGCCGCTCGGCGTCCGCACGCCCGCCTTCTACTGGGATCAGGTCGGGCGCCGGATCAACGTGCAGGAGCGGCTCAACGGCGTGCCAGTCCGCGAGATTATCGACGGGGCGCAGGAGGGGGGCGTGGAGGTCGCCGGCCGCTACGCGGATGCCGTGCTGCGGATGATCATCTTCAACGGCCGGTTCCACGCGGACCCCCATCCCGGCAACGTCTTTGTCCTTGCCGATCGCTCGCTCGCGTTCATCGACTTCGGCGCGGTCGGCGTGCTCAGCCCCGCCCGGAGGAACGAGGTCGTCACGCTCATCCTTGCGATCGCAAGCGAGGATACGCGGTCGGTCACGGACGTGCTGCTGCAATGGTCCGGCGAAACCGATGTCGATCGTCAGGCGCTGGCCCGCGACCTCGACGCGCTCACTGGGCGATTCCGCGGGGCGGTACTCCAGCAGATCGAGCTAGCCGACATCTTCGGCCGTGTATTCGCGCTGCTGCGAACCTACCGGCTGGCGCTGCCGCCCGATCTCGCCCTGCTGCTGCGCACCCTGTTGATCGCCGAAGGGTTCGTGCGACGGCTCGATCCCGGCTTCGACATCGCCGCGCGCGCCGCGCCGATCGCGCGCGAACTTCTGCGCGAGCGGATCGGCCCGGCCGGACTCAAGCGGGGCGGACGGCGGCTGGCGACAAGCCTTGGCCGGCTGGCCGCGGTATCCCCCGATTTGGTGACCTTCGCGGAGCGTGTCGCACGGTCGGGCGCGCTGCCGATCGAGTTGCACAAACGCGCAGTCTCACCCCCGGCCTCGCTCCGGCGCGCCGATCCCAACGTCCTGTCTGCCGGAATGCTGGTCGCCGGCGCGATCCTTCAGCGTGACCATGATGTTGTCGGCACGATATTGATGGCGTCAGCGGTATTGCCCGCAAGCTGGGCCTGGTTCGCGAGCAGGCGGAGGCGCTGACCTGCCATCGCCCGATGTGACGGATTCACGGTTTCTGCCTTCCGTCTAGCGCGCGCTGAGACCGCCCCTCGAGCTTCATCTGTGAACGACGGAACAATCCAGGGGGAGGGGGTGTTCTCTATAAGTAAACCGGCTGGTGTATAAACCGCACCCTGGTTAGATCGAACGAGGGCCTTGCGTGTGGAACAGCCGGACTACGAACAACATCCACTTGCCGAGGACTGGGCTGATTTCGGCGCTGCATTGAGCAACCTGATGCCCATGCTGGCAAGCTATGCACGATCGCTAGCCAGAAATCCTGATGCTGCACAGGATCTTGTTCAGGAAACCGTGCTGAAGGCGTGGCGCAGCCGCGCATCATTTGAAGCCGGTACGAACATGAAGGCGTGGACCTTCCGTATTCTTCGCAATTCGTTTCTGTCGCATGTACGTCGTCGACGCACGGTACAAGTGGGCGAGACTGCCGAACTCAACGACGTTCCGGTGGCGTCAAACCAGGAGTCGGTCGTGACGTTGAGCGATGTTCGCCGCCTGTGGCCACGCCTGACGCCCGAGCAGCAGCGGTGCATTCAATTCGTTGGAATCGAGGGCTTGAGCTACGAAGAAGCGGCCACGATCGAGCAGGTTCCTGTCGGCACAATCAAGAGCCGCGTGGTAAGGGGGCGGCAGATGCTGCGCGCACTCATGGATCACGCGAGCCGCGATGAGGCTTCCGGATCAGAACCTCAGATCATTGCGGACGATGCGATCTGTCAGGCCGAGCCGCCATCTATCGACGAGGTGCACACGAGACAGATCGAACTGCTGCAAAGCTGGCGGACGAAGCGCGCGGCCGATCGCTGTCTGGCAGCCTGAAGCGGTCGGCTCGCTCGATCCCAATGCGTACCCCAATCTTGGCACATTGGCCGGAGATCGTCGTGGAGTTGGCAATATCGAGCAAACAGTGGCCAGGCGCCTTGACCCGCAGCATCGAGAGCATCTTTCAACGAGCAGGGATGACCCGATAGCGCAGGAAGGCACCTGCGGGTTCAGCTTGGTGTGCAAGCGCCATTTCCTCCAAACTACCAAAATACGCCTGTGAAGCTGCTCGCCGGAAACGAGCCGCAGAAACGCATCATTCTCGGAGAACCACCGCCGCTTGGTTGGTGTCATAACCGAATGGATGCGCCAGGAATATCCACGGACGCTGTCGCCATGGAGGCAGCAGCAAGCCCCTTCACTTTCCATTACGCCGCTAAACGGTCGATCGTGCGTAGGATCGATCGTAAATCGAAAGGCTTGGGAATGAACGCCGCCCGCGTCGGCAGCTCGGACGGGTGCACCTTCACGATGCCGGACACCACCACCAGCAATGTCGGGGGATAGCGGTCGCGGACATAGTGGCCGAGCTTCATGCCATCCATCGATCCGGGCATGGCAACGTCGGTTAGCACGATCCAGATCGTGGCGTTCGCTTCCAGCAGCGCAATCGCCTGGTCGGCATTCTCGGCCTCGAAGCCGCGATCCTCGAAGAAGTCCACAAGGTCGTAGCGGATGAACGCCTCGTCCTCCATGATCAGGATGGCTCGCGCCCGCTCGGCTTGCTCGATGGTCATGCGCCGATCGCCTCGCCGGCACCTGCCAGCGGCGCTTCGATCCGGAACTCGGCGCTAGATACCGGGTAGCTCAACGTGGTATCGCCCCGGAAATAGCCACGTAGCGAGCGTTCGATCATGCGGGAGCCGAACCCCCGGCGGGTCGGCGCCGACACCGGCGGACCGCCCTGCTCCTGCCAGAGGAAGGAGAAGTGGGGGCCACCTTCCTCATCCCTCACTTGCCACTGGATCATCACCGTGCCCGTCTCGTTGCTCAACGCTCCATACTTGGTGGCGTTGGTCGCCAATTCATGCAGGGCCAAGGTCAACGCCAGAGCGGCTTGGGAGTTCAACCGGATGCGCGGGCCTTCCATCTTTATCCGGTCGCGTTGCCCGGCGACCGCCGTCAGGCCGGCATCCAGCACCTCGTGCAGCCCAGCCTCCTGCCATGACGATGCGGTCAGCACGTCGGTCGCACGCCCCAAGGAGGCGAGGCGGGAGCGAAGTCGGCCGATGCCTCCTCCGGCGAGGGCGCGTCGCGCATCGTCTGGCTGGCGATCGACTGCACCATTGTCAGGATGTTCTTGATGCGGTGCGCCAGCTCGCCATTGAGGAGCTGCTGCTGCTGGCGCACCTGCTCCAGGGCGGTGTGGTCGCGCGACACCGACAGGATGCGGGCGGTCTCCCCATCCAGCCCGGGAATGGGCGATACCGAGATGGACCAATGCTTGGCGGTGCCGAGGTAGGTATCGGCCGGCGCCTCGAAGTGCGTGGTTTCGCCCCGCTTGGCTGCCTCGATCGCCTCCTTCGCGTAGGCGGGTCCGCCTTCCTTGAGGAAGTTCGGTCAGGGGCATCCGGCGACGGCGTTGAAGTCGCTGACCTCCATCGTCTTCATGCCGCCTTCGCTCATGAAGGAGAGCGTGCCGTCCAGCTCCACGACCTTGATGCAGTCGGTCGAGGCGGCCAGCACGCTGCGCATGAACACCGCCGCTTCCTGCGCCTCGGCGGTCGCGGCGTCGCGCTCGCGCTTCGCCTTCACGCGCGCGGTGCTGTCGGAGGTGATGTTCATCAGGCCCGCGACCTCGCCTTCGTCGTCCCAGACGGGCGAGTAGGCGAAGTCGTACCACGTCTCCTCCGTGAACCCGTTGCGGGTCATGGTGAGCGGCTGATCCCGGAAGGCGACGCTTTCGCCCCGGAACACCCCCTCGATCAGCGGCTCCAGGTCAGGCCATAGTTCGGGCCATACCTCCGCGGTCGGGTAACCAAGCGCGTCGGGGTGCCGGCTGCCCAGGATGGGGGCATAACCGTCGTTGTAGAGCAGGATGCGCTCCGACCCCCAGATCAGGCACATGGGATGGAGCGAGGCAAGCATGGCATCGACCGAGATGCGAAGGGCCGCCGGCCAAGTGCTGCGCGGACCCAGGGGCGTGCGGTCCCATGCGAACGCCCGGGTGCGCTCGGCCATGTTCAACTCGGGCATGCTGATGGCGAGAGAGGCGTTCATTCGGGATGGCTCGTCCGGTGATCTCAACGGGCTAACCACTGCACGGCCTGCTTCCAGTTTAGGCGAACCCAAAACTTGAGGGAAGCGCCGGAACCAAATCATAGTTAAAGCGTGAACGCGCGCCGATGCATCCGTTCTTGTCCGCGATGCAGACAGAGCCAGGATATAGCGGAGTGTGAGGTAACGCATCCTCATTCAGAGGGATCGGGAACAAAGAAAGCCTCAGGAAAATTCCCTCGACTTTACATAATACATATTATCAGACTGGCGGATTGTAGGCGCTAAGTAGAAATGACACTGCTCCGCTAGATAGAAAAGGCACACAGTG